>CAYVSU010000076.1:0-5844 GCA_964454215.1 uncultured Oscillospiraceae bacterium
CCCGACATCTACAACGCCATCAAGCGCAACGCTCTGCTGGAGAACGTGACTGTTGACGAGAACGGCAAGTGCGACTTCGCTGACGGCTCCGTCACCGAGAACACCCGCGTTTCCTACCCCATCGACCACATCGAGAAGATCGTCCGCCCCGTGTCCGCAGGTCCCGACGCTCAGAACGTCATCTTCCTGTCCGCTGACGCATTCGGCGTTCTGCCTCCCGTTTCCATCCTGACTCCCGAGCAGGCTCAGTACTACTTCCTGTCCGGCTTCACCGCAAAGCTGGCCGGCACCGAGCGCGGCATCACCGAGCCCACTCCCACCTTCTCCGCTTGCTTCGGCCAGGCATTCCTGGAGCTGCACCCCACCAAGTACGGTGAGGAGCTGGTCAAGAAGATGGAAGCTAACGGCGCCAAGGCATACCTGGTCAACACCGGCTGGAACGGCACCGGTAAGCGTATCACCATCAAGGATACCCGCGGCATCATCGACGCTATTCTGGATGGCTCCATCCTGAAGGCTGAGACCAAGAAGATCCCTCTGTTCGATCTGGAAGTTCCCACTTCCCTGCCCGGTGTCAACCCCGCTATCCTGGATCCCAGAGATACCTATGCTGACGTTTCTGAATGGGAGACCAAGGCACAGGATCTGGCTGCCCGTTTCATCAAGAACTTCGTTAAGTACACCGGCAACGAGGCAGGCAAGGCTCTGGTCGAAGCAGGCCCCAAGCTGTAATTATTAGGTTGCATTTTCAAAATTGATTTTTGCCGGTAAGCGGATATGGGCTTATGACAAACCCCGCCGCGAATCGCCGCGCAACAAGTCCATCACAATGCACACCCTGGAGAAGTTTTGTGCCGCTTTGCACTGAATCTAAGCGACATCGTCGAATTTACGGAAGAAAAAAGACCTTGCGGAGAAAAATCCGCAAGGTCTTGATCTTTTTTTGCGTTATTTTGCTGTGGAAGTGGAGCGCAGGGTGACGTCGTGGGCACCGCCTTCGATGATGGAGGTGGCGGAGACCAAGGTCAGCTTGGCATCCCGCTGCAGGTCGGGAATGGTGGTCACGCCACAGTTGCACATAGTGGACTTAACTTTGTAAAGGGATGCTTCCACATTGTCGTGCAGGCTGCCTGCGTAGGTAACGTAGGAGTCAACGCCCTCTTCAAAGGTCAGCTTGCTTGCGCCGCCCAAATCGTAGCGCTGCCAGTTCCGTGCGCGGTTACTGCCTTCGCCCCAGTATTCCTTCATATATGCGCCGTTGACCATAACTTTGGGAGTGGGGCTCTCGTCGAACCGGGCAAAATACCGTCCCAGCATCTTAAAGTCCGCGCCCATTGCTAGTGCCAGGGTCATATGGTAATCGTGAACGATGCCGCCGTCGGAGCAGATGGGAACATAAATGCCGGTCTCCTTAAAGTATTCGTCCCGGGCTGCGGCCACTTCGATAACCGCGGTAGCCTGGCCTCTGCCGATACCCTTGGTTTCCCGTGTGATGCAGATAGAGCCGCCGCCGATACCGACCTTAACAAAGTCCGCGCCAGCTTCTGCCAGGAACCGGAAGCCTTCCCGGTCAACCACATTGCCGGCGCCGATCTTGACGGTATCGCCGTAGTTCTCCCGAACCCACTGGATGGTCTTTTCCTGCCAGCAGGTGTAGCCCTCGGAGGAGTCAATGACCAGCACATCCACGCCGGCATCCAGCAAAGCAGGGATCCGCTGGGCATAGTCACGGGTGTTGATGCCTGCGCCAACCAGATAGCGCTTCTTTTCGTCCAGAAGTTCCAGAGGATTTGCTTTATGGGAAGCGTAGTCCTTGCGGAAGACGAAGTACATCAGATGGTCGTTTTCGTCTACAATGGGAAGGGAATTCAGCTTGTGATCCCAGATGATGTCATTGGCTTCCTTCAGAGTGGTGGCTGCAGGTGCAGTGACCAGCTTTTCCCGGGGAGTCATAAAGTTGGCCACCTTTTCTCTGCCATCCATACGGCTGACGCGGTAGTCGCGGGAGGTGACGATGCCCAAAAGCTTACCTGTGGCAGTGCCGTCTTCGGTGATGGCCACGGTGGAGAAACCGTTTTTTGCCTTCAGTGCCAAAACATCAGCCAGCGTGTTTTCGGGGGTCAGATTAGAAGCGGAAACCACGAAACCAGCCTTGTGACCTTTGACCTTGCGGACCATTTCAGCCTGGCTTTCGATGCTCTGAGAGCCGTAAATAAAGCTGATGCCGCCTTCCTTTGCCAAGGCAATGGCAAGGGTGTCGTTGGAAACGGACTGCATAACCGCGGAAGTCATCGGAATATTCAAAGAGATAGCAGGCTCTTCATAGCCCTTGCGGTATTTTACCAGCGGGGTGCGAAGGCTGACGCGGTCGGGAACGCAATCCTCGGAAGTGTAACCCGGAATCAAAAGGTACTCGCTGAAGGTGCGGCTGGGTTCGGACATATAATGCGCCATTGGTGATCTCCTCCTGTAAAAATATGTATGTATCGTTTATTTTATATAAAAAGTTAAATGCCGGTTCCGTCGCCCGCATCCAAAAGCTGACGCTCCCTGTTGCCTTGATTATCCAGCCGTTTGAAATTACCCATCACCTCTGTGACCTGACTGGAGACAGCAAAAGCGCCGGGATATTCCCGAATAATGGCGGAAAGCCGGGCACTTTGGGTCTTGTTTACCACGCAGACGAGAATGTTGGTTTGGGTACCCTTATAAACGCCGGTGGCGGGGATCAGCGTCGCGGAGTGACGAAGCTGCTGGGTAATGATTTTGGAAAGTTCTTCCGGATGCTCGGTGATGATCTCAAATCTTACGGCACTGCGGCCGGATTTGTTCAATTTGTCCGTGACGGAGCTGCAGGCAAAGCTGTACAGAATGCAAAGCAGCACCGGTTCAATGCGGTAGCCATAAACAAAGTAAGAAATAAATGCTACCACGCAATTCAGAGTAAAGCCGATCCAGAAAAAGTTAAAGTCCGGGCGGCGCTTATGGATCAGGGAAGCAATAAAGTCCGTGCCGCCGGAGTAGGCGCTGGCCTTCAGCAAAGCAGCAAAACAGGCGCCATTGATAATGCCGGCGACCAACGGGCCCATAATGGTGCTGGTGCCGGTGTCAGTTGCATAGGCAAAAGCAGAAAGATCCACATTGTCCAGGATCATCAAAAATCCGGAAAAACAGGCAACATAGCACATTGCCCGAATCGCCAAAGAACGGCTGACTTTGCAATAGACCGCAATGGCTAGGGGGATATTCAGGATCATGCTCAGGTATCCCATAGAGATCCCGGTCAGATACTGAAACATAGTGCAAAGGCCGTTCAGACCAGCTGGCGCGAACTTGTTCGGAAAGATGAACAGTTCGTAGTTCATTGCACTGATAAAAGCCAGCCCGGCGATCACGGCGTATGTTAAAATTTTCTTTATTTTTTCCACAGTAACCCCCTGAAAAACATTGAGATTTGTAGAAGGTTTTTGCATCTGTACCCATAAATATACCACAGGACTTTTAAGCGGTCAAGTGGCAAAGCCGGATAATTTCACGTACCCGGAGGGCGGGGTACTGCAGTGCAGTGATAGATCGGCAAGACGGCGCAAGTGTTGGTATATATTTTCTGCGGTAATCTTCCCCCAAAATATTGCAATCGTTTTGCGGATATGCTATATTTTTAAAGTTAAAGCATTTTATTTGCGCGAAAGAAGGAAAAGATTTATGGTATCTCAGGAAAAAATCCGCAATATTGCCATTATCGCCCACGTCGACCACGGCAAGACCACCCTGGTGGACGAAATGCTGAAGCAGGGCGGTATCTATCGGGAAAATCAGCAGGCGGTGGATCGGGTTATGGACTCCGGCGATCTGGAGCGGGAGCGGGGTATTACCATCCTCGCGAAAAACACCTCTGTTCATTATAAGGATTATAAGATCAACATCGTGGATACCCCGGGTCACGCCGATTTCGGCGGTGAGGTGGAGCGGATCTTAAAAATGGTCAATGGCGTCATTCTGCTGGTAGACGCAGCGGAGGGGCCTATGCCCCAGACCCGTTTCGTGCTGCAGAAGGCACTGGAGCTGGGCCACAAGGTCATCGTCGCCGTCAATAAGATCGACAAGCCGGATGCCCGTATTGAAGAGGTGATGGATGAGGTTTTGGAGCTGCTGCTGGATCTGGATGCCACCGATGAGCAGTTCAATTCCCCCACTGTTTTCTGCTCCGGCCGGCAGGGCACTGCCGCTTACGGCCCGGATGAGGTGGGCAAGGACCTGGTTCCTTTGTTTGAAACCATTGTCAATTATATTCCTGCCCCTCAGGGCGATACGGAAGGTCCTCTGCAGCTGCTGGTGTCTTCCATTGATTATAACGATTATGTAGGCAGAATTGCCGTTGGCCGGGTGGAGCGGGGTACCATTAAGGTAAACCAGGAAGTGACGATTTGTGACTTCCACGATCCGGAATTGAAGCACAAGGGAAAGGTCGTCGCGCTCTATGAATTTGACGGCTTGGGCAAAAAGCCTGTCCAGGAAGCGGGCGCCGGCGAAATTGTTGCCCTTTCCGGTATGGCAGACATCACCATCGGCAGAACCTTGTGTGCGCCGGATGCTGTGGAGCCGCTGCCCTTTGTGAAGATCTCCGATCCCACCATTGAAATGACCTTTGCCGTCAACGATTCTCCCTTTGCCGGTAAGGAAGGCAAGCACGTCACTTCCCGAAATCTGCGGGATCGGCTGGAAAAGGAACTTTTGAAGGATGTTTCCCTCCATGTAACAGAACAGGGAACGGATGCATTCAATGTTGCCGGCCGCGGCGAGATGCACCTTTCCATCCTGATGGAGACAATGCGCCGGGAAGGTTACGAATTTTCTGTTTCCACACCCCGTGTGCTGACCAAGATGATTGACGGCAAGGTTTGCGAACCCATCGAGCGGATGGTGGCGGATGTACCGGAAGAGAGTATGGGCGCAGTGATCGAAAAAATGGGCCGCCGCAAGGGCGATCTTTTGGCAATGACACCGATGGGCAGCCGCTACCGCCTGGAATTCAAAGTTCCCTCCCGGGGCCTTTTTGGATATCGCAGCGAATTTTTGACCGATACCAAGGGCGAAGGCATTATGTCCTCTGTTCTGGACAGCTACGCCCCGATGAAAGGTGAGATCGAGCGCCGTTTGGTAGGCAGCCTTATCGCCCACGAAAGCGGCGAAGCGGTGGCTTACGGTTTGGGCGCGGCACAGGAGCGGGGCGCGCTGCTGATCGGTCCCGGCACGCCGGTGTATGCCGGTATGGTGGTGGGCATCTGCAGCCGCAACGAGGATATGACCGTTAATGTCTGCAAGCGCAAGCAGTTGACCAATATGCGGGCCTCCGGCTCTGACGATGCCATCCGCCTTGTGCCGCCCAGAGTGTTCTCATTGGAGCAATGCCTGGAATTTTTAGCAGACGATGAGCTTTTGGAATGCACGCCCAAGAGTCTGCGGATCCGCAAGCGGGAGTTGGATCACAGTGTCCGTATGCGGGAGCTGATGAAAAAGCGGGCCCAGGAGCAGGATAAATAACGCAAAAATCTGAAAGAAAGGCGGAAAAGCATATGCACAGAATGAAGCAATGGCTCGCGCTGAGCATGATACTGGCGGTTCTGCTTGTTGGCTGTGCCAGGGAAGTTCCGACCCTTGGACCGGCGTTGGAGGTTACTACCACCGCACCCACCCAAACCACTTCCCCGGAGGGAACTACCCTTCCTCCGGAGACCACGGAAGAGCTCACTGTACCTCCTACTACGGAAGAACCTACCGTACCTCCCACTACGGAAGAACCTACCGTACCTCCCACTACGGAAGAACCTACCGTACCTCCCA
>CAYVSU010000076.1:5944-7208 GCA_964454215.1 uncultured Oscillospiraceae bacterium
CTACGGAAGAACCCACGGAACCGCCGGAAACAAAGCCAAAAGAGGCATCCTTTCTGCTGTCCTTTGCCGGCGACTGCACCTTTGGTGACCATATCGAAACCGCAGGTGCCTGGGGTACCTTTACCCGGGTGGTGAACGATCAATATAACTACCCCTTTGCCAATGTGAAATCCTATTTTGAAAACGACGATTACACCTTTGTAAATTTGGAAGGACCGCTGACGGACTATCCCTTCACCGAAGAGGAGATCGCTGCTTTTGAAGAAAAGAAATTCCGCTTCAAAGGCCCAGCAGCCTATGCCAATATATTGGTGGAAGGTGATGTGGAATTTGCCTCTTTTGCCAACAACCATTCTTTGGATTACGGCGAGCAAGGACGCAACGATACCCTGGCGGCTCTGGACAGTGTAGGTGTGGAAACCTCCACGGCCGGAAAGTGGAAAGTCGTGACCACGGACAGCGGCCTGAAGATCGGCGTATACACCCCGTACTTTAACTTCTCCCAGAAAACCATCAATTCGGTGGTGCAGGCCCTGCGGGACAAGGGCGCGGAGGTGATCGTGGTATCCATTCATTGGGGCGTGGAACGGATCTATTCCCCCACGGATAAGCAGGTAACGCTGGCACATATGGCCATCGATGCCGGAGCGGATATCATTTACGGCCATCACAGCCATACCCTGATGCCGATTGAGTACTATAACGGCGGTGTCATCTATTACAGTCTCGGCAATTTCTCCTTTGGCGGCAACCGAAACCCTGACGATAAGGACACTGCTATCATCCAGCAGGAGATCCTGCGCCACGAAGACGGCACAGTGGAACTGGGCGAAACGATCATCACGCCTTGCCGGGTCAGCAGCATTACCAACCGTAACGATTTTAAGCCCACGCCCTATGCGGTCGACGATCCTGACTATGTCCGGGCTATGGCCAAGCTGAACGGTACCTACGAAGAGCTGTACTTAAACACAACGGAATAAGTTCAGAGCGGTATTTTCTGCGGATATGTTAAAAAACGCAAAAAAGGCCATAAAAAATTTATCGTTTTGTGTAAAACGGACACTTTACAATAAGTTTTCGTTATAGTATAATGAAGCCGTATGGGGTCATCGCCCTGTACGAAAAATGTAATTCATACTGCACCGCAGTAATTAAAAAATGGAGGAATTTACCATGTCCGTTAAAGTTGCTATCAATGGTTTTGGCCGTATCGGCCGTCTGGCTTTCCGTCAGATGTTTGGCGCTGAGGGCTTCGAAGTTG
>CAYVSU010000077.1:0-7149 GCA_964454215.1 uncultured Oscillospiraceae bacterium
GCATTGTCTGGGTATTTGTATGCTTCTGTGGCCGCTTTTTAAGAGGCTGCCGGTGTGGCTGATTGGCATTTTCGGCAGCATTATGGTTTGCGTCGGACTTTTCGTCGTAACCGGTCTCGGAACAAGCAGCAACTGGCTGATTCCCTTTGGCATCGTGCCGATGGACTTTGCTTCCTCGGATTATTTCCCTTTGCTGCCCCACCTGGGCTTTTTCCTGCTGGGTGCTGTGCTTGGCAAAACGGTTTACGCCAAAAAACAAAGTCTGCTGCCCCGGGTCAACGGGGGGAATCCCATTTTGCGGTTCTTTTGCTTCTGCGGCAAACACTCTCTCTGGATCTATCTTCTGCACCAGCCTGCCCTTTACGGCATTTGTATGCTGCTGGATGTAATTTTACGATGAACAGGAGTTTTCCTATGAAACTGGCTTCTTTTACAAAACATTTGCCCTTGGGAACTTTGGTGGCGGCCATTTTAGGCGGCACGCTGCGAGCCTGGCTGTATACCACCGGGACGGATGCGGCGGGTTTGCTGGTCAGCAGCCACCCCGGACACATATTGATCCTGCTTCTGACAGCACTTTTTGCCGCTTTTCTGCTGCTGGGTTGCCTTCCGCTGAAACAAGCCGCCCGATTCGGCTTCAATTTTCCGGCTTCCCCTGTCAGTGCCGCCGGCTGTGCCATTGCAGCCGTGGGTGTTTTTTGGGATGCGATTCACCGTTTTAACGGCGGTTTTCTCCAGATTCTCACCGGTTTGCTGGGGCTCGTCAGTGCAGGCGCGCTGTTATTTATTGCCTTCTGCCGGCTGAAAGGGCGTCACCCTTCCGTTGTTTTCAACAGCGTGGTCTGCCTGTACCTGATGATGACACTGATCAACCTTTACCAATCCTGGAGCGCTACGCCCCAGCTGCAGGACTATGGCTTTGCCCTGCTGGGCTGTGTTTTCGCTATGCTGGCCTGCTATCACGATGCCTCTTTCGCCGCAAACTGCGGCAATCGCCTTTTGCACACCTTCTTTCACTTGATGGCGGTTTATCTGTGTGTTTTGGCCCTTCCCCATAACGATTCCCTTTTCTTCTATCTTTGCCTAAGCGTTTGGATGTTCACCGGAAAATGCAATTTAACCCCTATGGGCCCCATCACCACCAATGCCACACCGGAGGAAACCGCCGAAGAAGAGCTTCCGGCTGCGGAAGAGCCGGTACAGCCCGATAGTCCGGCACAAGCACTGCCGCTTTTTGCAATGGAAGAAAGCTTTGACGCTTTGGACATTACCCCGGTCGATTTGGAGACCGTAACCCTGAAGCTGCTTTCCCTGGATGCAGAGCTTTCTGAAAACACACCGGAGGAATAACAAATGGTACTGCCCCAAAACATTTCGGATGCGATCAGCCGGCTGGAAACTGCCGGCTTTTCTGCCTATGCCGTAGGCGGCTGCGTTCGGGACAGTTTGCTGGGGCTGATTCCCCAGGACTATGATCTGTGCACCAGTGCAAAACCGGACCAGATCAAGGCCGTTTTTTCCGACCTTCCCCTGGTCCTGGCTGGAGAAAAACATGGCACAGTAGGTGTCGTGTTTGGCAAGGAAGTGGTGGAGATCACCACCTTCCGGACAGAGGGCGAATACCGGGATAACCGTCACCCAGACTGGGTGGCCTTTGTGGAGAACATTGCAGACGATCTTTCCCGCCGGGATTTTACCGTGAATGCTATGGCATATTCCCCTGCCCGGGGCTATATTGACCCCTTTGGCGGCCGGAAAGATCTGGAAGATCATATTCTCCGGGCGGTAGGTGATCCTGCCCAGCGATTCCGGGAAGACAGCCTGCGGATCCTGCGGGGTGTCCGTTTCGCCGCAAAATATGGGCTTGTACCCGATCCCGCTACGGAAAAAGCTATGGCGGAGCTGTCGCCGCTGATGAAGAATTTGGCAAAAGAACGGATCTTTGACGAGTTATGTAAACTATTGCTCTGTGCCGCCGCAGAAGATCTGCTGCGGTTTGTCCCGGAGCTGACCGCTGTGATCCCGGCACTTGCACCCCTCTCAGGCTTTGACCAGCACAGCATCCATCACCTCTACGATATTTATACCCACACTGCCTATGTGGTAGAAGCGGTACCGCCGGTGCTTGGTCTGCGCTGGGCCGCACTGCTTCACGACATTGGCAAAGTAACAACCTTTACACTGGATGAAGCGGGCCAGGGACATTTTTACGGTCACGCCGGTGAAAGCGCCCAAATGGCGGATGCCATTTTGCGGGAGCTGAAAGCCCCCACAGTTCTGCGGCAGCAGGTGACTGTGCTGATCGAACAGCATATGACAAAAATCGAGCCGGAACGCAAGTCCCTCCGCCGCCGGTACAGCCGCCTGGGCGGCGAGCTGCTGAAACAGCTTTTGCTGCTGCAGGAGGCGGATATGGGCAGCAAAGGCACCGGAAAACCTGCCGAAATAGCCCAATTTCCCCAGCTTCGGGCACTGCTCGGACAGATCGAAGCGGAGGAAGCTTGCCTTTGCGTGAAGGATCTGGCTGTCGGCGGGCACGATCTGATGGCCCTGGGACTGTCCGGCAAGCAGATCGGCGAAGCCTTGAATTATCTTTTGGAACAGGTGATCGACGAGCGCCTGCCCAACGAATACACAGCTCTCCTGCAGGCGGTTAGAGAGCGATAAAAGCTAAATTTGAATTTTGGGAGAAGGATCATGGCATTTGACGCTATTTATATGTCCTGCGTGCTCTCGGAGATCCGGGAGCTGGTGGACGCAAGAATTGAAAAGATCCACCAGCCCGCCCGGGATACGGTGATCCTGCTTCTGAAGCACCGGGAAGGCAGATGCAAGCTGCTGTTTGCCGCCAATCCGGCTGCGCCAAGACTGCATTTGACCCAAACCGCACCGGAAAACCCCCAAGAGCCGCCTATGTTCTGTATGCTGCTGCGCAAGCATCTTTCCGGCGGTCGGCTGACAGGTATTACCCAACTCCCTATGGAGCGTTGCGCCCGCTTTTCCTTTGACTGCATTGATGAAATGGGCGACAGGACAACCAAGCAACTGGTAGTGGAGCTGATGGGCAGGACCTGCAATCTATACCTGCTTGCCCCCGATGGTCGAATCATCGACTGTCTGCGCCGGATCGGTTTGGACGAGACGGCGAAACGCCCCGCTTTACCGGGAATGTACTATCAGGATCCGGAACCGGTGGACAAGATCGCCCCCTGGGATTGCGATTATGACGATTTTATGGGTGCTTTTTTTCAGCCCGGTGCAGATCTGCTGGCTGACCGGCTGATGGATACGCTGGGCGGACTTTCCCCCCTTGTTTGCCGGGAGGCAGCCCTGTTCTCTGCTGGCAGCATCGACGCCCGGATCTCTGGATTTTCCTCTCAGGAAACAGTCGCCGAAAAACTGGCTCTTTTCTTCCGGGAGTATTTGACCCATCCCGCTCCCTGCTATTACGCCCAGGGGGATACGGTGAAGCAATTTGCTTTTCTGCCCATCCTGCAGTATGGCGAATATGCCACAGCAACCTCCTTTTCCGCTCTTTTGGACCAGTTTTATGCCCTGCAGGGCAGGAAAGATGCCCTGCGGCAGAAAAGTCAGGCAATACGCAAAACGGTGCAAAATCTCTGCGCCCGCCTAAAACGCAAATTGGCGCTTCAGGAACAGGAGCTGCTGGCCACCTACGACCGGGAGCGGCTGCGGCAGCTGGGGGATATCGTTACTGCCAACATCCACCGCATTGTAAAAGGCAGCACCATCCTGGAAGCAGAGGATTTTTACGACGAGGAAATGAAAACCGTTTCCATCCCTATCTCCCCCATTTTATCTCCCCAGCAGAATGCGGCAAAATTTTACAAGGACTATTCCCGGATGAAAAATGCCGAGAAAGAACTGACAAAGCAGCTTTCCATCGGCAATCAGGAGCTTTCC
Organism: uncultured Oscillospiraceae bacterium; assembly: GCA_964454215.1. Lineage (GTDB taxonomy): Bacteria > Bacillota > Clostridia > Oscillospirales > Oscillospiraceae > Faecousia. The sequence continues at coordinate 3,925 of CAYVSU010000077.1, forward strand.
TATCTGCAAAGTGTACTGGAAGAACTGGAGCGGGCCGATTCCGAGCAAGCCCTGGAGGAGATCCGCCAGGAATTGCAGCAGGGCGGCTACATCAAGGCCGACAACGGCAAAAAGCGTATGAAACAAGGAAAGCTTGCGCCGATGCAGTTTGTATCTACTGACGGCTTTTCCATTTTTGTAGGTAGAAACAATCGGCAAAATGAAGATCTGACCTTCAAAATGGCACGAAAAGATGACCTTTGGCTCCACGCCCAAAAAGTCCACGGCAGCCACGTGATCATCGCCTCCGCCGGGCAGACTGTGCCCGACGACACCGTTTCCCAAGCTGCCCAGCTGGCGGCCTACTATGCGGAAACCAAAGGCGGGCAGAACATTGCCGTGGATGTGACACCGGTAAAACAGGTAAAGAAACCGGCCGCCGGCAAGCCCGGAATGGTGATCTATCACACCTACCGCACTGTCATCGTCAATCCCTATGCCGATATTGTGGTAGATCCGCTGAATGCAGAAAAAAAGGAGTAAACTATGCTGTTTGACACCCACGCCCATATGGACGACCGGGCCTTTGATGCAGACCGGGATGTCTTGTTGGCATCCCTGCCGGAAATGGGAATCGGTCTGCTGATGAACGCCGGCTGCAGCCTGGAATCTTCCCGGAGTGCAGCAGCGCTGGCGAAAAAATATGACTATATCTACGCCGCTGTAGGTTCTCACCCCGATGCGGCCGACGAGGTTAACTCCGAAGTTCTGGAAGAATATAAGAAGTTATGTAAACTTAATCCCAAGGTCAAGGCCATTGGCGAAATTGGCCTGGACTATCATTATGAAGATATCCCCCGGGATCTGCAGAAAAAGGCGTTTATTGCCCAAATGGAGCTGGCCCGGGAATTGGATCTGCCCGTCATCGTTCACGAGCGGGATGCTCACGAGGACGGAATGGCCATCGTAAAGCAGTTTCCTGAGGTGACGGGCGTATTTCACTGCTACTCCGGCGCTGCGGAAATGGCCCGGCAGTTGGTGGATCTGGGCTGGTACATCGGCTTTACCGGGGTGTTGACTTTCAAAAATGCCCGCAAAGCCATTGAAACTGCCCAGAGCATTCCTCTGGAGCGGATCGTGATCGAAACGGATTGTCCGTATATGTCCCCGGAACCCTTCCGCGGCAAACGGAACGATCCTTCCAAAATCTACCGAATGGCGGAAAAGCTGGCGGAAATCCGGGGTATCAGCGCAGACGAAGCACGGCGCATCACTTTTGAAAACGGCAAGCGGCTTTACCGCATTGAGGAATAATTTCGCAGCAAAAATGCAAAGATTTTGCATTGCCCGCCTGCACCTGCCTTCCGGCGGAGAAACGCCAAGCGGTCTTTGATTTCTATGCGGACACCATTGCCTCAGGCCGCAAACCTTGCCAGCTGTGTATGAAAAAAACGGAGCCTGTCGGCTCCGTTTTTTTGTTTTTCTTAATCCAAATACCGGCAGGCGGCCATAGCAGCGATAGCACCGTCACCGGATGCGGTGACCACCTGGCGAATCCGCTTGCTGCGGCAGTCGCCGGCAACGAATACGCCCTCGGTTTCGGTACAGCAATCCTCGCCAACATCAAAGTAACCCCAGGGATTCAGCTTGGTATGCTCCGCAAAGGGCTCATTTTCCGGCTGCAGACCCACCGCCAGGAAAGCACCATCCACACGAATGGCAGTCTCCTCCCCGGTAACTTCATTTTTCAGCCGCAGGCCGGAAAGCTGCCCGTTGACGGTTTCATAACCGGTCACCACGGTGCTGAAAATGGCGGTGACATTTTTCTTTTCCAACAGCGCTTCGGCAAGTTTCTTTTCGCCGGTGAAGTCCGCCAGATTCTGCACTACAGTGACCTTGGTGCAGACCTCGGAAAGCAGCAGAGCCTCCTGCAGCGCGGAGTTGCCGCCGCCGATCATAGCCACCTCCTGACCTGCGTAGAACGCGCCATCGCAGACCGCACAGAAGGAAATACCGTTTCCGATCAGCGCCTCCTCATTGGGCAGGCCCAGCATTCGGTGCTTGACGCCCAGAGCCAGGATCACAGCTTTGGCCTCGTGGACAGTCTCTTCTTCCGTATACACCCGGAAAATTCCCTCACACTTTTCAAGCCGGATGACCTTTTCCAGCTCCACATCCGCGCCCAGGTGCATTGCCTGCTCGATCAGTTTTTCGGCAAATTCCGCGCCACTGATCTGGATGGTACCGGGAATATTCTCCACCTTGGGAGAAAACGCGATCTGACCGCCGAAGCCACCCTTTTCGATGACCAAAACAGTCTTGCCCGCCCGCAGGGCGTACACAGCAGCCGTCAGGCCCGCAGGTCCGCCGCCGACGATGATAATATCATACATAATGATCCTTCTTTCGTATAGATGGTAAATTGGGGTTTATTCCTCTGCCGCAGCGGTGCATTGTCCTGGCAATGACAGGGTTGTTTTCCGGGCTGCATTAATTTGAGCAGAGCAATCACCTGAAATGCGTCTTTTGCACAAGCAAGGAGCCGGGCAGATGCCCGGCTCTCATTTGCTTACAGGGAAGCCAGATATTTCTTGATCTCAGGAACGCTGTAGTAATTCACGTGGTTTTCGCCGTCAGTGACTACCAGGGTGGGTGCGCCCTTGATGCCATACTGCAGGCACAGATCCTTATGATCATCAGCAATCAGCTTTTCGTAAGCCACGCCGGACTTATTCAGCAGCTGCTCTGCCACACGGCAGTTGGGACAGGTAACCCGGGAGAACAGCACCGCTTTGCCGCTGACAGGAGCGGGTGCGGGTGTTTCCGCGGGTGCTTCCTTGGGAACGGCCTTCAGCTCGCCCACATTGGGAGCAGCCTTCTTCAAAACGGAAGTACCGACATTATAGGTCAGGCGATCCTTATACTCCTGGCTCTTGCCGTCGTTCCAGTTCTGAACCGGGCGATAATAACCGGTGATACGGCTGTAGACCTCGGTCTTCTTACCGCAGTGGGGGCAGGTGAACTGTTCGCCGGTGAGATAACCGTGCTCAGAGCAGACGGAATAGGTGGGGCTCATAGTGTAGTAAGGCAGCTTGTGGTTTTCCGCGATCTTGCGGACCAGAGCAGCCGCGGACTTCCAGTCGGGCAGCTTCTCGCCCAGGAAGGCGTGGAAGACAGTACCGGAAGTGTAGCGGGTCTGCAGTTCGTCCTGGATCTCCAGAGCGGTGAAGATATCCTCGGTATAGC
>CAYVSU010000078.1:0-7086 GCA_964454215.1 uncultured Oscillospiraceae bacterium
TTGAATGCCATTCAAGCGCTCTCCCAGCTGAGCTATACCCCCATATTCAGTTGCTGTGGTGGACAGCTTTGACATTATATCAATGAGAATCCTGTTTGTCAAGGTGTTTTTAGAAGAAATTTGAAAAAACTGTGTAGAGTTACAATTGATGTGAGACCAAGAGAATAGAAAAAAGCGATTGCATTCGCTAGAATAAAGGCACAACAACCGCATACTGACTTGGTTTTTTGCGGCATGGGAGAGATGGTTTGGACAAGCGGCAATCCGACTGTGTTTGGTGTGAACCAGGATGGCATTAACGGCAATACTTGCACCGTGACTGTCATCAGTCAAACGGAAAAGAATACCCCGGAAGCATAAACTGCACCCGATTTGTTTGCCAAATGGGTGCAGTTTCTTTTGTTGGGTTTTTGTTTAGTCAGAGAGATAATAAAGCAGCTTATCGTCCGTAAAGGCGCTGTGGGAGTAGGCGGCATCCAAAAGCGCGGCCATATTTTCGGCGTTATTTTCGATTTCCTTGGAGTAAGATTGGGCGGTTTGCAGCAGATCGCCGCCCAAAAATCGGATCATCAGGCAGGAAATCACCGCCAGTTTCACCCTGCACACAAGATCATAATCACTGACCGCCTGAAGCCAGTACCGTTCTACGAAATAGGCGGCCAGATTTCGGTAGGCTTCTGTCCACGCGGAATCGGACAGGGGAATGGAAAGCCGCTGCTCCCATTGGGGCGTTAAGATCTCCAAATGCCGGAAAAAGGTGGAAAATTCTGTGGGATCGGCAGGCCTTGCAAGGCTCTTGGCCTCTTCAAGAAGTTGTACCGGAGCAAAATTTCCCGGGTCACCACCGTCCAAAAAGGCTTGCGCGTGATAGCCATAGTATAAAAGCAGGGCCAGCATTTGGTTGATGCTGTATTTTTTGTCCCAAATCAACGAAAGCGCATCGGTTTGGGTCTGCAGCAGCAGCGCCATTGCTTCTTCGTCATATTCCGGTGCATCGCCGCCGGGAGCTTCAGTCACAATGGGCGGAGCTGGGGAAGCGCTTAAGATGATTTTTGCGGCTTCTGGACAGGAAAGCTCCAGCCCAAATTCGATAAAGTTGCCGTAATCGTGGGTCAACCTCGGAAACTCCCTGCAGGTTTTGCAAAGGGCATCGTGTCCCAATTCTGCCTGGATGCGGCATAAGCCGTCTTGGCGCCACATAGGACAGCGGCGGTTATCGATCTCCATCGTTGTGCCGTATTCCGGATCGTCAACAAGGACTTGTCGCAGCCGATCGCCCAAATCGCCGGGCAAGGCGCGGTAAAAAGCGGCGGTTTCGGGGTCGACCAATACATCCCATTCTTGGCAGCAACTGTCGGGACAAGCGCCTGCAATACAGCGGAAACTGTCAAAATAAGAGGGTTTGATTATTCGCATAGACTTCTCCTGAAAAAGGGAACAGGGCGCGTGTGCTGCGCGCCCTGATGGATTATTCCTCTGTGCTGTCGGGACGGATGGCGTACATAGTGGCAACGGCATCCTGCAGAATGCACTTGCTGTTTTCCGCGGCAGTACGCAACTCGCCGACCTGAGCGTTCACCACATCCACTACCTGATCCACCTTGCCCAGCGCGTCCTCCAGTTGGGTGCTTGCGTCTGCCAGCGTGGCGGTGGCTTTGCGGTAGATCTCGTCTGCCCGCTCCTTGGCGTTACGCTCCATCCGCTCTGCGCGGCGGTAGGCTTCCAGCTCTGCTTCCGCCAAACTTACGGCAGGAACCGGATCCACCGGTACGCCGGCGGCCAACTGTTCCTGCAGGGCAGCAACCTGCGCCAGCGCTTCATCCCGCTGAGCGGCCATCTCTTCCAGTGCGGCGGTGTCCATGGACGGCATCTTGGCGTGCAGTGCTTCCAGCTCATCCGTCAATGCCTGGATATCGGACTTCAGCTTGTTGACCTCTGCGGTGTGCTTGCTGTTAAGATACTCGATATAGTGGACAACATCTTCCCGATGAAATCCCTTAAAAGCCTTTCTGAAATGATGATTATCAGCCATAGTGGCACCTCCTGAAACGGATGAGATTCCGGTATTCTTCCGAAAAACACCTCTTTTTCTGCATTATAGCACATCCAAAATCAGAAAACAACTGCATTTTCGCATATGCGGGAATTTTATGGAGAAACTAGCCGCGGGGTGATACAGATGAAGAAACCGATCGTTGAGCAGCGCTATGCTGTTCCGGAGCGGAATATGCAGCCAAAGACGCAGTTTTGGTATTATTTGGCATGGGTCAAATGGCGGGAGTGGTAAGGGGCACACCGGAAGTGACTCGTTTGCGTTTTCGCCTCCGTCGAGCCGTCGACGGCAACAGTCCACCGGACTGCTGCATTGAATCGTTCGAGTCCTTTCCTTGGATAAAAATTTAACAGGTTATCCCGGATGGGATAACCTGTTAAATGGTACGCCGAAAGGGACTCGAACCCCCGACCTACTGATTCGTAGTCAGTCACTCTATCCAACTGAGCTATCGGCGCATATGCGCTCTCAAAGCGCTAAAATATATTAGCATAATGTTTTTGAAAAAGCAAGTACTTTTTCAAAAAAACTCCATCTTTTTTGCAAAGTCCCTTTGGTTGACAGCCTTGCGAGACTGTTGTAAAATACCCTTGAAAGGGGGCGGTAGTATGAAATATGAGATCGACCATTGTTTGACAGATGCGCTGCTGCCCTGGTATCAGAAGAAAAAGCGGGATCTTCCCTGGCGGAAGGATAAGGAGCCCTACCACGTTTGGATTTCGGAGATTATGCTTCAGCAGACCCGCGTGGAGGCAGTGAAGGGCTACTACACCCGTTTTTTGGCGGAGCTGCCTACGATTTCTGCACTGGCGCAATGCGACGATGATAAGCTGCACAAGCTTTGGGAAGGCTTGGGTTATTACAGCCGTGTGCGGAATCTCAAAAAATGTGCGCTCGCGCTGACGGAACAATACGGCGGCGAATTCCCAAAAGATTATGGAGCAGTGCTTGCGTTGCCGGGCATCGGAGAATATACAGCTGGAGCCATCTGCTCCATTTGCTTTGATATGCCCACGCCTGCGGTCGACGGCAATGTTCTGCGGGTGCTTTCCCGGTTGAACGAGGACGCGACGCCGATCGATATGCCTGCGACAAAGGTGGCTGCCCGGGCGGCGTTGGCAGAAATCTATCCTTCGTCAGCGGGGGATTTCACACAGGCGCTGATGGAGCTGGGAGCAACGGTCTGCGGACCTAACCGAAAGCCGGACTGTGATAACTGCCCCTGTAAGGCATTTTGCGGCGGAGCAATTCACGGAACAGCGGCGCAATTTCCGGTGAAATCTCCGAAAAAGCCGAGAAAAGTGGAAGAGATGACTGTCTTCATCTTGCACAGCGATGGACGATATGCTCTGCAAAAGCGGGGGAGCAAAGGTCTCCTTGCGGGTCTTTGGCAATTTCCAAACTGCCCCGGCAAGCTGGACATTCCTGCTGCTTTAGCGCAAGTTACACGATTCGGCTGTCAGCCAAAGGAACTTTTGCGGCAGGTGGAGCGGCAACACATCTTCACCCACATCCAATGGGAAATGCGGGGAATCTATATGGAAGTTACCGAATGTGCCGGTGATTTTACTTGGCTGAAACCGGCAGAAATTCGACAAGCAGCAGCACTGCCGACGGCGTTCCGCCAATTTTGGGAGGAAGAGGACGATGTTTGATTTTCATATGCATTCGACGGTGTCATTTGACGGCCACGATTCGCCGGAAAAAATGGTTCGCGCGGCAGAAATGGCAGGCTTGAAGGAAATCTGTTTTACGGACCACATCGACGAAGACCCCCGGGCTATTATTACGGATCAGATCTTCGCGGTGGAAGATTACAACGCGGCCTATGACCGCCTGCGCTCTGACAAGGTGAAGATCCGCCGGGGGATGGAATTTGGCCTGCTGAACGACAATCGGGAATCCTTCAAGCGGTACTTGGGAATGCGGCATTATGATTTTGTACTGGGCTCCATCCATTATGCCGATAACGAGGATGTGTACTACGGTCCTTACTGGGATAACCGCAATCTGCATCAGGGAGAGCGGCAATACCTGGAGGATACGCTGATGTGCGTGGGGCTTCACGACGATTTTGATGTTCTGGCGCATTTGACCTATATCAGCAAGGCAAAGAGCAACCCCTATCACACACCAGTAAGGCTGGAAGACCACCGGGAAGTGGTGGCGGAGATACTCAAAGAGCTGGTAAGAAAAGAAAAAGGTATGGAGATCAACACCAGCGGCGTGGACCGGTGCGGGGATTTCCTGCCGGCCATAGATTATTTGCGGCTGTTCAAAGACTTAGGCGGCGAGATCGTGACAATTGGATCCGATGCTCACACGGCGTCCCGAGTGGGCCAGTATACTGGCCGTGCTTGCGAGATGCTGAAAGAGGTCTTTGGCTATGTTTGCACTTTCGAAGACAGAAAACCGATTTTCCATAAGCTGTAAAATGATAACCGCCGCCCCAATCCAATCCAGGGCGGCGGGGCTTTATAGAGAAAAACTGAGATTTGAGCATTATCTGCATCCGCCGCAGTCCACAACGGATTGTGGCGGTTTTTGCAGCAAAACGGCACATCTTGGGGCAAAGGTTGACTTTATTTCCAAAATTGCGTATAATAATAAATATTATAATGGATAAGTATGGCAGGTATTTACTATGGCTACGAAAAGACAAGAGCAATACGGAAATTCCAGTATTTCTATGCTGAAAGGCGAAGAGCGGGTCCGCAAGCGCCCTGCGGTTATTTTCGGTTCTGACGACTTGGAAGGCTGTAAGCACGCGGTGTTTGAGATCCTCTCCAACGCCATCGACGAGGCAAGAGAAGGCCACGGCGATACCATCATTGTCACCCGCTACGAAGACCTGAGCGTCGAGGTAGAGGATTTTGGCCGCGGCTGCCCTGTGGACTATAACGAAAAAGAAAAGCGCTATAACTGGGAACTGGTGTTCTGCGAGATGTATGCCGGCGGCAAATACGGCGAAAATGGCGAGAACTATGAGTACAGCCTGGGCCTCAACGGTTTGGGTTCCTGTGCTACCCAGTACGCATCTGAATTCTTTGATGCTACCATCCGCCGGGATGGCTTCCGCTATGATCTGCACTTTGAAAAGGGCAGAAACAAGGGCGGCTTGAAAAAAGAACCCACTGACCGGGGCCGCAAGACAGGCTCCCGTTTCCATTGGCGTCCGGACCGGCAGGTGTTTACGGATATCAACATCCCTGTAGAGTATTACCGGGATGTACTGCGCCGTCAGGCGGTGGTGAATAAGGGTATTACCTTCAAGTTCCGTCACCAGGTAGGCAAGAAGTTTGAGGAAGAGGAATTTTGCTACGCCGAGGGTATCAAGCAGTATATCGAGGAAATGGTGGGGGATAATGCTTTCACAATGCCCGTATATTGGGAAACCGAGCGTCGGGGCAGGGATGCAGAGAACCGCCCTGAGATGAAACTGAAGATCACAGCATCCTTCTGTTTCTCCAAGCAGATCAACCATATTGAATACTATCACAATTCCTCCTGGCTGGAATACGGCGGCAGTCCTGACCGGGCGCTGCGACTTGGCTTTACCGCCGCTTTTGACAAGTACCTGCGGGATAATAATAAATACACCAAGAACGAAAACAAAATCCTGTTCCAGGATATTCAGGATAGCCTGGTAATGGTCACCAACTGTTTTTCCACCATCGGTTGCTTTGAAAACCAGACGAAAAAGAGCGTCAACTCCAAGTTTACCCAGGAGGCAATGACTGCCTTTTTCAAAGAGCAGCTGCAGGTTTGGTTCATTGAAAACAAGCAGGAGGCAGATCGGGCAGCGGATCAGGTTTTGGTGAACAAGCGAGCAAGAGAGTCTGCCGAAAAGACCAAGACCAATATGAAAAAACAGCTGAGCACCAAACTGGACATTGCAAACCGGGTGCAGAAATTTGTGGACTGCCGCAGCCGGGATACTTCCGTTCGGGAGCTTTATATCGTGGAGGGCGATTCTGCATTGGGAAGTGTCAAGCTGTCCAGAGACGCAGAGTTCCAGGGCATTATGCCTGTCCGCGGAAAGATCCTTAACTGCCTGAAGGCGGACTATACCAAGATCTTTGCCAGTCCTATCATTACCGATCTGATGAAGGTTTTAGGCTGTGGCGTAGAGATCCAGGGCAAGAAAGCAAAGGACCTATCTTCCTTTGATATCGACAATCTGCGCTGGAACAAGGTGGTTATCTGTACCGATGCCGATGTGGACGGATTCCAGATCCGCACCCTGATTCTGACGATGCTCTACCGCCTGTGCCCTACCTTGATCCGGGACGGTTATGTGTATATCGCGGAGTCGCCGCTGTTTGAGATCACCTATAAAGACAAGACGTGGTTTGCCTACAATGAGCAGGAAAAGACAAAAATACTGAAGGAGCTGGAAGGCAAAAAAGTTTCCATCCAGCGTTCCAAGGGCCTTGGCGAGAACGATCCGGAAATGATGTGGATGACCACAATGAATCCCGAGACCCGACGTCTTATCAAGGTGATGCCTGAAGACGCGGAGCGCACCAGCCACTATTTTGATGTTCTGCTGGGCGACGCGCTGAACGAGCGTAAGAATTTTATTGCAGAAAATGGTGCCAGGTATTTGGATCTGGCGGATATTTCCTAATAAGTCTTCCCCTTTGGGAGGGCACTAAGAGGAAGGAGCCAACTATGGCAAAGAAGAAAAAAGAACCGGAACAGAATAAAAAGAAGATTAATACCGACAATGTAGTGGGCCTGGTAGGTTCCACCACTGAGCAGGCCATCTCCGAAACGTTGGAGATTAACTATATGCCCTATGCTATGTCGGTCATTGTTTCCCGGGCTATTCCGGAGATCGACGGCTTCAAACCGTCCCACCGGAAACTTTTGTATACGATGTATAAGATGGGGTTACTCACAGGCGGCAGAACCAAATCCGCCAATATCGTTGGCCAAACTATGAAGCTGAATCCCCACGGTGATGCGGCGATCTACGAAACGATGGTCCGTCTCGCCAAGGGCAACGAAACCCTGCTGCATCCCTTTGT
>CAYVSU010000079.1:0-7072 GCA_964454215.1 uncultured Oscillospiraceae bacterium
GGAGTCGGCGTAGCCCATCTTTACCAGCATCGTGCCGAAGTAAGTGCCCGTCAGCAAAGATGCGTGGCAGTCTTCTGCGCTCATTTTGCCCTTGCGCAGTTCCACCATCTTGGCGACCATCTCGTCCATACCGGGGTAGGTGGCGGGGTCCAGGATCTCGACACCTTCGATATTAAAGCCGCCCTTGGCAGCATTTTCCTTGACAACGTCAACGTTGCCGATCAGGATGGGGGTCAGGAAACCGCCCTCTGCCAGACGGGCAGTGGCTTCCAGAATACGGGCATCGTGACCTTCAGTGAACACGATCTTCCGGGGATTGGCTCTCAAAGTTTCGATCATTGCATTGAACATAATATGTATTCCTCCAAATTTCGGGCACAGGCCCATTTTTTTACATTTTTCATTATACATCACAAATTTTTCGTCCGCAACCGTTTTTCCGGATTTTTTCGGATCAAACCGTGGCCGGTTCTTTTATGGCAAAGGACAAACCCTTCGGATAGAAAAACCGCAGTTTTTCCTTTGCGACCCGCATCTGCACCTCCTGCGCTACCCGCAGCTCGCCATCCAGCTGGATAGGAGTGGGCTTGTCACAGGTGATTTTGACTGCATCGGTCCTGAAATACCGCACTAAATGGGGAAGTTCCTTATAGCGGCCGTTCTTATATTTGCCAATAATGGCCGGAACCTGCAGCAGAGACACCTTTTTCACCAGCAGCACATCCAATTTTCCGTCAGTGGGGTCAGCCTCCGGTACGGGGTTGAAGCCGCCGCCATAGAAGCGCCCGTTGCAAACGCAGACGAAGGTTTGGTTCCCGTCAAAGGTCTCGCCATCCACTTCCACCACATAATGCTCACTGATGCCCTTAAAAAGATTCACTACCGTAGAGGCGGCGTAGGCAGCAAAACCGTGGAGAAAGGGCAAACGCTTGTAGTTTGCCACATCGGTGCCGATCCGGGCATCCAAGCCTACGGAGCAGATATTCAGGGAAATATCGTCATTGCACCGGATCAGATCAAAGGTAGCTTCCTCGCAATCCAACAGCCGATCCAACTCAAAAAAAGCGTTTGGATCATCAAAGATCTTCACAAAGTCGTTTCCGCTGCCGCCGGAAAAGACGGTGACCGCCACGTTTTCATAGCCTGCCGCGCCCTGCGCTACTTCGTTAAGGGTGCCGTCACCGCCGCAGGCGTAGATACGGTAGCGTTCTCCGCTTTCGGCGGCCTGCTTTGTCAGACGGGTGCAGTCACCTGGGCCGGCGGATACTTCGATCCGGTAGGTAAGGCCGCGGCTGCAGCAGTTTTTTTCAATGGCTTCTTTGTATTGCTCCGTCCGGTCACGACTGCCTGCTGCCGGGTTGATGATGAAAAGGTGGGTCATACATTCCCTCCAAAACTTATTTTTTTCGCTTGTTCTCTGTGAACATATAGTAATCGCACTTGATCATACCGTTGTAAAGCTTTCGCTTTTTATCTGCCCTGCGGCCGAAATAATGCTCAAATTCCGGCTCGGAGGTGATAATATACTTCTTCCAGCCATCGGCAAATTTGAGGTGTCGGCCGAGAGCGGCGTAGAGCCGCTGGGCATCCTTTTGCTCGCCCAGGCGCTGACCGTAGGGCGGGTTGCAGATGATGATGCCGCTGTCTGTAGGCAGGCTCATTTTGGTGGCATCGCCGTCGCGAAATTCGATGCAGTCGAAAACGCCGGCTTTTCGGGCGTTGGATATTGAAAGGCTGACGCAGGTCGGGTCGTTGTCAGAACCCAAAATGCGGTAATTGCCCTTATACTCCTTGTCCATAGCTTCGGCACGGGCCTGCGCCCAGGCGCTGGCAGGCACCCAGGGATAGTTCTGGGCGGCAAACTGCCGGGAAAGTCCCGGTGCCCTGTTTTTTGCGATGAGGGCAGCCTCAATGGGGATGGTTCCGCTGCCGCAGAAAGGATCCCAGACAAAATCCCGGCCCCGATATTTGGTCAGCAGGATCATACCGGCAGCCAGCGTTTCCCGCAGAGGCGCGTCATTACTCACTGCCCGGTAGCCGCGCTTATGAAGTCCTGCACCGGAAGTATCCAGATACAGGCTTACCTGATTTTTCAGGATCAGAAACTGCAGCTGGAACTTCACGCCGGTCTCCGGCAGCCAGCTAATGCCGTATTTTTCTCCCAGCCGGCGGGACGCCGCTTTTTTGATAATGGCCTGGCAGTCAGATTCGCTCATCAACTGACTGTCAAGACATTTACCCTTGACGGGAAACTGCCCGTCCGTGGGGATAAAGTCCTCCAGGTTGGTATGATATACACCCTGAAACAACTCTTCAAAGGTCCTGGCCTCAAATTGGGCAAGGACAATGTGGACCCGCTCTGCGGTACGCAGGCAGATATTGGCCTTTGCCAAGGTGTCTGCATCACCGGAGAAAAGAACACGACGGTCCTCCACCCGGACATTTTCCACATTCAGCCGCCGCAGCTCATCGCCGGCAATGCCTTCCATACCAAAGAGGGTCGGCACAGCAAATTCAAATTTCATAGTTCCTCCGTTAAGGGATAATCTTTGAGGGCTTCAAGTACCGCTCCTGCTCAGAAAAGACGCAGCCGCAGTATTTTTGCATATAAAAATCGTGCTGTCGGGCAAATTCCTGACCCGCCTTGAAATAGGGGCGGAAATCCCGGTAGAGAAATTCCACGCCGTACTGGTGGGCGGCTCTTTCTGCTGTCTCCCGCATCAACTCGTGGTTTTGGTAAGGGCTGATGAACAGGGAAGAGGTAAAACTGTCAAAGCCCAGGGCTTTTGCCTGCCGGGCGGTTTCAAACAGCCGCATTTCATAGCACTTGACACAGCGGCCCGCAATATCTTCCGCCACTTCTCTTACAAAGGGTCTAAGGCCGTAATCATCCCGTTCGATAAGCTTCAAGTCAATGGCTTGGGCATAGTCGCGCAGGCAGTTGCGCCGGGCGCGGTATTCCGTAAAGGGGTGGATATTGGGATTGTACCAAAAACCGCTGACTTCCAGCCCGTCGCCACGGAGCACCTCAATGGGTTGATTGGCGCAGGGAGCGCAGCAGATATGGAGCAAAGTTTTCATAAAACACCTCTCAATGTGGGGCTCTTCCCATTATATCACCATTTTTTACATCACGCAAGATTTTTCCAATTTCCGTTACCCACTGTCCAAACGCGAAGCCTTACGTGATCATTTATAATATTTCTTCATTTCCGCATTTGCCCTGGTAATATCCTCCTGCAGTTCCCGGGCGGAAAGCCGCAGAACGCCGGAGCGCAGGCTGGAAAGCTGCACCAGAGAATCAGAGGTGGCAACTTTTACATTGTAATTGCTGCCAATTTCACTGACCAGCGCCTCAATATAAGCGTCGCCGGTTTCGTTTTCCCTGGTATAAACCACCTGAATATTATGGTACTGACTTTTTTCGCCCAAATTTCCTTTGACCTTATAGCCGTCAAACACCAGCACCACCCGGCATTTTTGGCAGCCGGAGTAGCTGCTCAAAATGTCGCACAGACGCCGCCGGGCGGCTTCCAGATCCGCTTCAGCAATTTTTGCGAGTTCTTCCCAGGCGAAAATTATATTGTAGCCGTCCACGATCAGGTATTGCTGCTTTAGCGGACGGATATCCACAAGGTCCGACTCTGCCGTTTTCTTTGCCGGACGGTAAAGCTGGGTCCTGACCTCGCCGAACTGCCTGCGCATAATGGCTTCCAGCTCTTTGTCTTCCAGCTGAAGATTTCGTTGAATGGTCTGGGGCGGTTTTGCTTCCTTGATGCCGCTTTCCAAATGCATATACTCGGAAACCTTGTTCCATTTGACAGTGAAGCCGCTGCCGTGGGCGCAAAAAACAGAATCGGGAGTGTTTTCCACATCTGCTTCCGGGTCGTAGTTTGTTTCTGCCAGTACGGCGGCAGTGTTGTGGCAGGGCAGATATCCTTCCGGCGTCAGCTGAAGCTGCCCGGCACCTTGGGTATATGCCGCCAGTTGCTGGGCGTAGTCTCCCAGCTCAGATGCGGGAACGACGCCCCGCAAGATCGCTGTTTCGCCCAACTGCTCCGGGGCTTCCGGTTCGCCGCCCATCGCCCGGATATCGGTGATGGCTCTTCCTATGCAGGGCGTGGGAAGCAGGAGCATAAACCGATACCAAGGCTCCAAAAGCACAGATTCTGCCTGCATCAGCCCCTGCCGAATGGCGCGGTAGGTGGCTTGGCGCATATCGCCGCCTTCCGTGTGTTTCAGGTGGGCGCGGCCTGCCAGCAGTGTGATCTTCATATCCGTAATGGGCGCGCCGGTAAGAACGCCCCGGTGGAGCTTCTCCGATATATGAGAGAGGATCAGCTTTTGATAGCTGATATCCAAAAGGTCTGTAGAGCAAGCGGTGTCGAACTGCAGTCCGCTGCCCCGCTTTCCCGGCTCCAAAAGCAGATGAACTTCCGCATAATGCCGCAAAGGCTCAAAGTGCCCCACACCTTCCACGGTGTTTTGAATGGTTTCCTTGTAGAAGATCCGGCCGCTGTCCAGGGTGACGGGCAGAGAAAACCGCTCCTGCACCAGCTTTTGGAATACTTCCAGCTGTACTTTACCCATAATTTGCACGTGGATGTTCCCGTTTTCCCACAGAATATGGAGCTGGGGATCTTCCTCCTCCAGCTGCCGCAGCAGCGGCAGCGCGGCCGTTGGGTCTTTTTCGGCAGGCAACACCACCCGGTAGGTCATCACCGGCTCCAAAACCGGCGGTGGAGCATTTTCCTCCCCACCCAGACCCTGACCGATGTAGGTTTCCGAAAGTCCGGTCACCGCTACAGTCTGCCCTGGGAAAACCGTCTCGGCGGTGGTGAATTTTTCGCCGGAATACAGCCGCAGCTGTACAGCTTTTTCCTCGGTCTCCTCTCCTTTTTGGTTAACATAACGCAAAACTGACCGGACCTTCAGCGTGCCGCCGGTGATTTTCAGCCAGCTTAACCGATTGCCCTGGGGATCCCGGGAGATTTTATAGACCTTCGCGCCAAAGACCTCCTTTCGGGAAGGAAGGGGCGTGCAGGTATCCAAAGTCTGTAAAAAGGCGTCGATGCCCTCTATTTTCAGGGCAGAACCAAAGCAGCAGGGGAACAGCTTTCGCCCGCCGATCAGCCCCCGGATACTCGCCACAGTCACCGTGCCGGTTTCCAGATAGGTTTCCAGCAGCGCCTCGTCGCACATAGCGGCGGACTCCGCCAGCTTGTCTGTATCCCCAAAATCCACGCAGTTGGGACTCAGCCGTGCCTGCAGCTGGGCCATCAGTTTCTGCCTGTCCGTTCCGGGCAGGTCCATCTTGTTGATGAACAGAAAAGTGGGAATGCCGTGCCGCTCCAGCAGCCGCCAGAGGGTCAGTGTGTGGGCTTGAATACCGTCCGTGCCGCTGATCACCAGAGCGGCGCAGTCCAAAATCGGCAGCACCCGCTCTGCCTCTGGGGAAAAATCCACGTGCCCCGGAGTGTCCACTAAGGTAAACTGCCGGTTTTCTGTGGAAAACAGGGCCTGCTTTGAAAAAATGGTGATGCCCCGCTGGCGTTCGATGCTGTGACTGTCCAAATAGGCGTTGCCGTGATCCACACGGCCCAAATTCCGCTGAGCGCCGCTGCGGTACAGCAGTGCTTCTGTTAGGGTGGTTTTGCCGGCATCCACGTGAGCCAGTACGCCCAAACAAATATGCGCTCTTTCCTGTGTCACGGCAAAACCTCCTTTGATTTTATAGTGGGATCATTGTATCATAACCGATGGCGGTTCGTCGAGATGTTTTTCGGATTTTGCAGTGGTTTCCACTAGGCAAGAAGCAGAAGCTGTGGTATAATCGGGCTATCGGAAAAGGAGGGGGGAGCGTTATGATATCCGGACTGCAGAAAATGACATTGTTGGACTACCCGGGCAAAATCGCCTGCACCGTGTTTTTGCATACCTGTAATCTGCGCTGTCCTTTTTGCCATAACAGCGAACTGCTCAGCGGCAAACCGGAGCCGCTGATGACGGAAGAAGCTTTTTTGCAGTTTCTCAAGACCCGGCAGGGACTTTTGGACGGCGTCTGCGTCAGCGGCGGCGAGCCGACCCTGTATCCCGGTCTGGAGTCTTTTTTGAAAAGCGTTAAGGAATTGGGTTTTTTGGTAAAGCTGGATACCAACGGAACAAGACCAAAGGTACTGAAAGCGCTGGTAGAAAAGGGCCTTTTGGATTATGTGGCGGTGGATGCCAAAAACAGCCCCCAGCGGTACGCCGCCACGGTTGGCGTGGAGACCGACCTGGAACCGGTTGCGGAAACGCTCCGGTTTTTGCTGGAGGACAGGGTGGACTACGAATTGCGGACCACCTTGGTAAAGCCCCTTCACGACTGTGCATCCATAGAAGATATGGGCAAATGGCTGGCTTCCTTGGTGCCCGGCAGAAAACCCCGAAAGCTGTACCTTCAGCGATTTGTGGACCGGGAAACCGTCCTGTTTTCCGGCCTTTCCGCGCCGGAGTCGGACGAAGTGGACACATATGTCCGCCTGCTGCAACCGCATGTAGAGGAAATCTTTGTCAGAAACTAAAACACAATATATTGTGTTTGAAAAAATAATTTATAACTACATATTGACATCATAATTTGTTTCTTGTATAATACGGATACTGTCGCCTTTACGGGCACGAAGACAGTGTCCGTATTTTCGTTGATATACATTACATAAGCAGGAGGAAAGAGAGATGTATCAGGTTTTAAAGCGTGACGGCAAAACCGTCGAGTTTGAGATTTCGAAAATCAGTGCTGCTATGATCAAGGCCTTTGAAGCTCTGGAAAAGCAGTATCATCCCAGTGTGATCAATATGTTGGCTCTGCAGGTCAGTGCTGACTTTGAGTCTAAGATCAAAAACGGCCTTATCGCCGTGGAAGACATTCAGGACAGCGTGGAAAAGGTTTTGTCCGATTCCGGCTATGCAGATGTGGCAAAGGCATACATCCTGTACCGGAAGCAGCGGGAAAAAGTGCGCAATGTCAATTCCGCACTGCTCAACTATAAGGATCTGGTGGATAACTATCTGCAGATCAACGACTGGCGGG
>CAYVSU010000080.1:0-7049 GCA_964454215.1 uncultured Oscillospiraceae bacterium
TCTTACGAACATTCAAAAACCCAGAAACCGCAACGGTTTCTGGGTTTTCCATTTTTCTAAAAATGTCGATTTGACGCAAATTTGATGCAAGTCCTTAATTTAACGATTATAGTGATATTGCAATTCTCATAATAATTTGCTATTATCATACCGACCGATAAAATTGAATTTGACGGAGAGCAAGATGCATAGAGTTTTTGGAATAAAAGAAAATGCTGAATACTTTGAACGAGAGGGTGTATACCTCATTCCTTTCCGCAACAATCAAGTTGGTGTGGTACAGACCCCCAAAGGATATTTTTTCTTAGGCGGCGGTTTGGAAAACGGAGAAAGTCATTTGGATTGTATCAAAAGAGAATGCATTGAGGAAGTCGGCTGTGTGCCCTGTGTTGAGGGGAGATTGTGTTCCGCTGAAGCATATATGGAGCATCCAACGATTGGATATTTTCACCCAATTCAAACATATTACATTGGGAAATTGCTTGACAGAGAATCCACACCCATAGAAACAGACCATATTCTGTGCTGGATAGAATGCGACCAATTAAAAGGAAAGATGTTTGTTGAAATGCAGAATTGGGCATTGGAACAGCTTTCTGGGTGTGAAGAATAAACCAATTCCAATATGTCGAACCGATTTGAAATCAATAGTTTTCGTTATATTTTGTGCAGATAAAACTATAATAGGGCGAGTCGTAATCGGCTCGCCCTATTATAGCAACTTGAAGGTACTTTTCTCGCATTCCAGCACGCCCTCTTTGCGCAGCTTGCTGATCTCGGCGGATAATCCGCTGCGGTCTACTTCCAGATAGTCCGCCAGCTCCTGCCGGTCATAGGGGATGGCAAAGGTGTTACTGTTTTTCAGCTTCGCCTGGCTGAGCAGGTACAGCATCAGCTTGTCCCGGGTGGTACGCCCGGAGGTGACCTGGATCTTCTGGTGCAGCATCAGATTTTTGGTGGCTACCAGCCGCAGCAGATTGGCGATCAGCCGATTGTGGAAATCGCAAGCATTGGAGCAGCAGGCGGCGATACGCCGGCTGTCGATCAGGAGGCACTGGCTGTCCACATCCGCCTGCACCGTGACCGGCAAGGTCTTTGCCTCGGAAAAGGCATAGGATTCGCCAAACAGCTCTTTCGGGCCAATGAGGCCCACGATGCTGCGGTTACCGTAGAAATCCTCCCGGATCAGCCGCACCGCACCGGTCAGCACGATGCCGATAAACACGGTATTGTCACCCTCCCGGAATAGGATTTCTTCTTTTTTGACACGGATCAACCGGGTACCCATACAGCTCAAAATTCCGGCGTAATTCTCCACCCGGATCCCTTCAAATAGGGGACATTCCTGCAAAATGGGATAAAATTCTTGCATATTTTGCTCCTCGTGTTGAAAATTCAACATACTTACTATCGAAAGTATAGTATGATAAGGCTACAAAGTCAAGGAGGTATTAAATATGTTGATGGAAAGCTGTCAGGGGAAGCCTAGAACCCCTACCATTCATGAAAAGATTTGCCCCCAGTGCGGAAATGTGATTGAAATTTTCTCGATTGATACCGAAGTGGCTTGCGATCACTGCGGATTTGTGGCCTATAATGACACCTTAAGCTGTGTCCAGTGGTGCCAGTACGCCAGAAAGTGCGTGGGCGACGCTATGTATGAGCAGATGATGAAGATTGCTGAGCTGCAGAAGAAAAAGGAGGGTGCCGCATGATCCGAAAGATTATTAAAATTGATGAAGAAAAGTGCAACGGCTGCGGTCTGTGCGTTAACGCCTGCCACGAAGGTGCCATTGGCATGGTAGACGGAAAGGCAAAGCTGTTAAGAGAGGACTACTGCGACGGTTTGGGCGATTGCCTGCCCGCTTGCCCTATGAACGCCATTTCCTTTGAGGAGCGAGAAGCTCCTGCTTATGATGAAGAAGCGGTTCGTAAGGCAAAAATGCAGAAATTCGGGGTCAAGCTGCCCTGCGGCTGCCCGGGAAGTCAGTCCAAAACGCTGGAGCGTCCCCAGAGTGCAGCGGCTGAAACTGTAAAGGCGGAAAGTCAGCTACGGCAGTGGCCTGTGCAGATCAAACTGGTGCCGGTGAACGCACCCTATTTTGATGGCGCAAATCTGCTGATCGCCGCGGACTGTACCGCTTATGCCTACGGAAATTTCCACAATGAGTTTATCCGTAACCGCATTACGCTCATTGGTTGTCCCAAGTTGGATGAGGGTGATTATGCGGAAAAACTCACCGCTATCATTGCGAATAACAACATCAAAAGCGTTACCATCGTCCGTATGGAAGTGCCTTGTTGCGGTGGTATCGAGAATGCAGCCAAGCGGGCGATCCAAGCCAGTGGCAAGTTCCTGCCGTGGCAGGTGGTGACGATTTCCACCGATGGCAGAATTTTAGAACGGTAAGTCCACCGGACACTTTTCTTAACGGCCTTTCAAGTCCTTCGATTTGGTGCGAGAGATGGGACTCGTTTGCATTTTTTTGCCTTTGACAAAAATTAAGGTTCGGCGTCGTCAAGCCGCCGCCAGCAATGCTGGCCTGCGTTGCATTTAGATTGTTCGAGTCCCATTCAAACTAAAAGATCCGGGTACCCTTTTGGGTATCCGGATCTTTTGGTGCGAGAGATGGGACTCGAACCCACACGGCGTAACCACACGCACCTCAAACGTGCTTGTCTACCATTCCAACACTCTCGCAAGCGCTTAAGTATTATAACCTTTCGCCCTGTTTTTGTCAATATCTTTTTGTGTATCCCTTGCCAATTTGCCACTTCTTTGGTAAACTGTAAGAAAACAGGAGGGATAGCTATGACACGTTTTTTTGTGACTCCGGAAGAAATGCAGCCGGACTTTTTTGTGCTGACCGGTGAGAATGCCCAGCACGCCAGGGTTCTGCGGCTGAAGGCCGGAGAGGAGATACTGGTGTGCGATGGGTATGGAAAGGAATGTCTTTGCGCTGTCAGCGACGTCAGCGACGGTCAAATCAGCCTTGTAGTGAAAAAACGGCAGGAGTCGGAAAGCGAAGCTGCTGTGAAAGTCAGCGTATATATGGCTTTTCCCAAGGGAGACAAGCTGGAGCACGTGATACAAAAGGCGACGGAATTGGGCGCTTATGAGATCGTTGCCTTTCCGTCAAGCCGTTGTGTTTCCCGCCCGGATGAAAAAAGCCTAAGAAAAAAAACGGAACGGTGGCAAAAAATCGCAGCCTCCGCGGCGGAGCAATCCGGCCGCGGTGCGATCCCTCAAGTGTTGACCTTAAGTAGCTACAAAGCCGCACTGGAACGGGCTGCAAATGCAGATAAGGCGCTTCTGTTCTATGAAAATGAGAGGGCGACTACCCTGAAAATGGCACTGCAAGACGGCGCCTACCAAACCGTCAGCTTGTTGACAGGACCGGAGGGAGGGCTGGAGATCAGCGAAGTGCAGCAGGCGATGGATGCAGGGCTCCAGGTTTGCACCCTGGGGAAACGCATCCTGCGTTGCGAGACAGCACCTTTATGTGCCCTTTCCGCGGTTATGTACGACGCGGGAGAATTCTAAAGAAAAATGAGCATCCGTTTGGATGCTCATTTGTGATATTTGCTGCCAGCCTGAATGGCTTCTGCCCGGTAGATCTGTTCCAAAACCATAATCCGGGCAAGATGATGGGGAAAGGTCATTGGCCCCATCGAGAGTTTAAAATCTGCCAATGCCTTGATGCGGGGTGCAATGCCAAAGGATGAGCCGATCAAAAAACAGGCACTTCCTTTTCCGGACAGCTTCACTTCTTTCAGCTTTTGCGCAAAGTCCTCGCTGGAAATGGTTTTTCCCTCAGGGGTGAAAACGCAGAACCAGGCACCTTTGGGAACTTTAGAGAGGATCAGGTCCGCTTCTTTATCCAGCCCTGCGGCAATTTCGGTTTGCGAGGGATCTTCCGGCAGCCGATGCTCCGGCAACTCTAATATTCTGAAACTGCAGTAGCCTTTTAGCCGTTTGGCATATTCTTCTGCTGCAGACAGATAGAATTTCTCCTTCAGTTTTCCCATCGTGATCAGGGTAATGTCGAACATAAAACCCCTCCTTTTGGGTTATCATAGCATAAGAAATCCTATAACGCAAGGAGAATACGCAAGGTGAAAACAACGAAAAATCCCAGAAAGACAACACAGTGCCCTCCGCTGGAAGGACCGCTGAACACCATCGGATTATTCCCGGTGGATCCAATGGGCAGCTACACCGGAAGACCCTTTGATCCGGAAGATAAACCGATTCAGGATGCAGATGACCTGTAAAAAAGCCCAACCAAAATGGTTGGGCTTTTTGCTGTTAAGTTCCCTTGTATTTTTGCCGGGTGGCCATACCGCCCCGGATGTGCCGCTGCTGCTTGTTGATATCCAGCACCTGCCGCACCTGCGCGTAGAGAATTTTGTTGCACTGGGGCAGGCGCTGCTGAAGATCTTTATGTACCGTGGATTTGGAAATACCGAAGTGCTGGGCTGCCGCGCGCACTGTGGCGCCGGTTTCGATCATGTACACAGCCAGTTGGCAGGCGCGCTGCTCAATGGTATCAGCCATATATTTTCCCTCCGATGCTGTGTGCTGCTAGAAAAAAACTATGCGCCTGGAAGAGAAAATATGCGTTCTTGACAGGGGTGGACAAACAGAGTAAAAAATGTCAGAAATAAGTACTTTTGTAAAGTAATCTTTTTATTGTTCATAAAAAGTTCATTGAAAAACGGACGAAAAACCTTTATAATAGTGAAAAAAAGGAGGGATACCGATTGGAGTTGAATAAAAAGACAATTCGCAGTATATTTATGGGTGTAGCAGGCTGTATCTTTCTGTATTGGGTGTTGCACGAAACAGACCGGGTATCGTCTATGTTTGGCACAATTTGGACGATTTTGTTGCCCTTTGCAGCAGGCGCTGTAGTTGCGTTCATTCTGAATGTACCTATGCGCGCCATTGAGCGCGGGCTGAAAAAAATCAAAAAGCCCAGCCTTCGCAGATCTTTGGCCATTGTAATGACCTTTGTCGCAGTGCTTTTGGTTTTGACTGGCGTGATTTGGCTGCTGGTTCCCCAGCTGTTGCAGACAATTGAATCCCTGATTGATGTTCTGCCCGGATTCTTTAAGCGGGTGCAGGAGGACATAACCAATTTCCTCAACGAGAATCCCGAATTGATGGAGTGGCTGCAGGAGTATACTGATTTTGCCAGCCTTGATTGGAGCGCGCTGGTGCAGAAGGTGATTGCTTGGATCAGTGACGGTTTAACGATCATTATGAATAAGGCGTTGTCGGCTGTGGTGGGCCTTTCTACCGGCATTTTCAATGCTGTCGTCAGCCTTGTTTTTGCGATCTACTGCTTGAGCCGCAAGGAAATTTTGGCACGGCAGGGGAGACGGATCATCTATGCCTTCCTGCCGGAGAAGTTCTGTGACGGTGCTGTTCGGATCCTGCGAATGGCAAACTCCACCTTCTCCAACTTTATTTCCGGCCAGTGCCTGGAGGCTGTGATTTTGGGCAGCTTGTTTGCAGTTGCAATGGCAATCTTTGGAATGCCCTTCATTCCGCTGGTTAGTGTGATCATTGCGGTGACAGCGCTGATTCCTATTGTGGGTGCGTTTATCGGCTGTGTGGTTGGCGCGTTTTTTATTCTGGTACAGGATCCGTTGCTGGCTGTTTGGTTTGTTGCGATGTTCCTGGTACTGCAGCAGTTGGAAAACAATTTGATCTATCCCCGCGTGGTTGGTACTTCCATCGGCCTGCCCGGAATGTGGGTGTTGGTAGCTGTGACTGTGGGCGGTGACTTGATGGGCATCGGCGGTATGCTGCTGATGATTCCGCTGTCCTCCGTGATGTATGCTTTAGCCCGGGAAATCACGGATAAACGACTGAATGCCCGGGGAATTGGACGGGACAAGCTACAGGACCATCCCCCGCTCCTGAAGTCCAAATTTAAGGAAAAGCGGGAAAAACGGAAAGAACAGAGACTGCTGAAGAAAATGCAGAAACTGATCGAAAGCATCCATACTGAGGACGATAAAAAAGAATAGGGCAGAAAATCGCCGGTCAAAGACCGGCGATTTTTATATTTGGGCAAATTCGTAATCTTCAAATTTCAGCCGGTCGCCCACATCAATACCAAATGGCAGAAGAGCAACAGCAACTTCGGAAACAACGCCAGAATCGTCGTACTTGACGAAGGCGTAGTCACCGCGAATATCAATGACGGTACAGATCATAAACTCTCCGTTACGGCTTTGACAAGTTGCCAGGCAATACTACCGGGCCGCAGCTGATCCAATGCGGTGGCCAGAGGGAACCATTGTACGGAATCAACTTCGCCGGATATGTGAAAGTCCGACTTTTTGACTGTTGCGTGAAAACCCAGCATCAGCATTTCCTTTTTGCTATAGGGATAGCTTTGGATAAATTGCAACTGTTCCACATCCAGGCCAATTTCTTCTTTAATTTCCCGCCGCGCCGTTTCTTCGGCAGATTCTCCCAATTTTATGACGCCTGCTACGCAGACATAATTGGTAGTGGATACATAATTTTGACGGAGCAAAGCAATTTCGCGATATTCGTTCACAACAGCACAGATGATGCAAGAGGTAAACATATCCCATAAAGGAATTTTGCAGGTTTCGCAGTAGGGAATAAGACCTTCGTCGCCAATTTCTTTATTTGTCAATATACTTCCGCAGTGGGGGCAGTAGGTAAAGTGCATAACAATTCTCCTGTTTTAAGAAAACCGCCCCGGTTAACCGGGGCGGTGATGTTTTGCGGAAATGAAGCGATTAGTCCTTGTACATCTCGACCAGCTTCTTCAGGTGCTCCCAACGCTCCTTGGCAGCCTCTTCGTTCTTCACGAACAGGTCCTTGGCGCGCTCGGGGAACTCGCGGGTCAGACGGGAGTAACGAGCCTCGTTCATCAGGAACTCCTGATAGCCGTCCTTGGGATCCTTGCTATCCAGCTGGAACTTGCCGGTCTCCTTGGAGGGGTCAAAGCGGAACAGGTTCCAGTAACCGCAGTCAACAGCCTTCTTCATCTCAGCCTGGC
>CAYVSU010000081.1:0-6997 GCA_964454215.1 uncultured Oscillospiraceae bacterium
ATATTTCCTACATAGGGGCTTTTTTGTGCTGTCCGCACAAACTGGGGCAGTTCATTTGCGGCGGGGTCTTATTGTTTATAACCGGTTTACTCTTTTTCGGGCATTCGGGATTCGATCTTGGCTAAAACACTTGCCATAGCTGAGTAGGTTTCCTTGCTGACGCAGCCGATGGCGTTTGCTTCGTAGGCCGCCATTGCCTCCCGGATCCGCAGCACCCGGCAGTAGCCTCCGGTTTGGGTTTCGTCCTGAATGAAAAGAGGTGTGTAGTCCACCGCGGTGATTTTCGTTTCACCTGTGGTACCGTCTTTTGTGATCTGCAGGTCCAGCAAAACAGAGTAATTGGTGCCGGCCTTCTCTGCGTCGCCGAAGAAATCGCCCAAAGAGTAGGCAACGACGGTGCCGGCTTCTTGGTCGAACTCTGCCTTTTGCACATAGTGGGAGTGGGAGCCAATAATGGCATCCACACCGTTGGACAGCATCAGTTCTGTGATCTTCTTTTGCGTGGTGCTGATCTGATTGTTGAACTCGCTGCCCCAGTGGAGCATAGCAATGGTTACATCCGGCTTGCAGGCTTCAACAGCCTTCAAGATCTTGGTGATACCGGCGGTGTCCACATTTTGGTAGGCACTGTTGTAATCCGAGTAGAGCAGGTTGACCCGGTTTTCGCTGCCTGCCGGCAAACCGGCACCGTCCATACCCTTGGTAAAAGCCACTACGGCAACCCGGATCCCCTGGATCTCCCAAATCACAAAGCCGCCGGCGGCTTCAGCCTCTTCCTGGGATGCGTAAGCACCCAAAGGCTCCAGACCGGCGTTACGGATGGCCTGTAAAGTGGTACTCAGACCGTTCAAACCGCCTGCCAGGGTTTGCGAATTTGCGATCTGAAGCATATCCACGCCGGCATTTTGCAGCGCTGTGAGTATTTGCACAGGGGCTGAGTGACTGTTAGAGCCATAGGGAGCGCCGAATACGCCGCCTTCAAAATTCAAAATGGATAGATCTGCCCCGGCAAGGGTGGGAACAACATCCATAAACACTTGGGTATAATCATAGCCGCTGACAGCAATACCGGCAGAAACGGTTTTGTCCGTGATGTTGAGGTCACCGCCTGCTACCACATGTATCACCGTATCCGCTGCGCTCTGCCCGGTTGCCTCCGGCTGTGTTGTTTCCGGCGGGGCAGTGGTAGTGGCTGCGGGGTCTTCCGGGGTGCTTTCGGGGAGAAGGTGTGGAAGGAGTGCGATCAGCCCAACAAATGCTGCCAGGATCAGCAGCCCTGCAGCACTCAACAAAAGTACTTTCCGGATCTGCTTTTTCCGTGCGCGGCGCTCCCGCTCCCGGCGGCGTTGTTCCCGACGCATATTCAGTTCATCCTGCGGGAAATCCATAATGCACCTCCGGTTACATAATTGGGATTTTATTTTACACTATTTTTACTGTGAACACAAGCCCCGGAAAAAGATAAATTCTTCTTGACAAGGAAAATATTGTTTGTTATATTAACTGTACTAGTACACTTAATACAGTTAGGAGGAGTGCTATGATACATTTGGACTACCGGGATGCCCGACCGATCTACAGTCAGATCATCGACGGCTTCAGACAGCAGATCGCATTGGGTATTCTGCAGCCGGGCGATAAGCTGCCTTCCGTTCGGGAGCTGGCATCGGAGCTGACCATCAATCCGAATACCATCCAGCGCGCCTACCGGGAGCTGGAGCACGACAAGTGGATCACTTCGGTAGCCGGTAAAGGTTGCTTTGTCTGTCAACCGCCGGAACAGGCGATCCCGGAGCGGAACGAGTTATTGCAGGAATTTGACGCGATTGCTGCCCGGCTGCGTCAACTGGGGCTCTCTCCAGAGATGTTGGCAGAGCGGTTAAAAGGAGGGAAATAAAATGCTGGAAATGAAACACGTGACCAAGACCTTTGGGGATTTTAAGGCTTTGGACGATCTGACTCTGACTGTTCCCAAGGGAGCGGTCTATGGCCTTGTGGGTCCTAACGGCGCAGGTAAATCCACCGCCATCCGGCTGCTCACCGGTGTTTACCGCCCGGATAGCGGCAGCATCACCATCGAAGGAATGCCCGTTTATGAAAATACCACCCAAAAACTGCGGATCGGATATATCCCGGATGATATTTTCTACTATCCTTCTGCATCGTTGGAGGAAATGCGAAAGCTCTACCGGAGTATGTATCCCAATTTTGACGATGCATTGTTTAATCGGTTGTATGAGGTGTTTCAGCTGCCGAAAAAGTCGCCCATCCGCCGGTTTTCCAAGGGTATGCAGAAACAGGCAGCGTTCCACCTGAGCATCTGTACCCGGCCGGATGTGCTGATTTTGGATGAACCGGTGGATGGACTGGATCCGGTAATGCGGCGGCAGGTTTGGAGCCTGATCCTTTCCGAAGTGGCCCAGCGGCAGACAACGGTGCTGATCTCATCCCACAATTTGCGTGAGCTGGAGGATATTTGCGATCATGTGGGCATTATGGACCACGGCAAAATGCTGCTGGAGCGCTCTTTGGCGGATATGCAGGGCAATACGGTGAAACTGCAGATCGTGGGAGACGTACCTGAAGGACTGGAGATCCTTCACGAAAGCCAGTCCGGGCGCTTGAAGACCCTGATCGTCCGGGGCAGCGCAAAAACGGTGGCAGAAAAAGCGGAGACTGTGAATCCTGCCTACTTTGACATTCTTCCTCTTTCTTTGGAGGAGATCTTTATTTACGAGCTGGGAGGTGTGAACTATGAAGCCAAGAACATCGTTCTCTAAAGGTAAACTCCTGCGCAAGGATATCACCCGGTTTGTGCCGCTGTGGAGCATCTATCTCATTGGCGGGTTGCTGGTGGTGATGTCGATAGTCAGCCACGAGAGTGAATACCGAACGGCCAGAAATCTGTCGGATACGCTTATCCCTTTTACGGTTATCAATATGATCTATGCCGCCCTGTGTGCCCAGGTGCTGTTCGGCGACCTCTTTAAGAGCCGGATGTGCAATGCCCTGCACGCTATGCCGCCCCGGCGGGAGCATTGGTTTGCGATCCACACTGTGGCAGGATTGCTGTTTAGCTTGGTGCCCAATACCATAGGTGTATTGTGCCTGTTACCCGGACTGAAAAATCAGTGGGCAGTAGGTCTTGGGTGGCTTTTGGGTATGGAACTGCAGTTTTTGTTCTTCTTTGGGCTGGCAGTTTTCTGCAGTATGTGCGCAGGCAACCGGCTGGCGGCAGTGTGCCTTTACGGTATGATCAATTTTGCGGCACCGATTACCACCTGGATCATCAGTACGATCTATGTGCCTATGCTGCCCGGTGTTGTGGTCAATGCGGATAGCCTTGATATCTTCTGCCCGGTGTCCTATATTATGGGATTGGACCTAATGAAAACAGTGCCGGAGAGCCTTTTGGCTGGTTTTGAAGACTTCATATGGGTGCCGGATTGGCATCAATGGACCTACTTGTTCGTTGTTGCGTTCGTCGGCACTGTGTTGCTGGTCCTGTCGCTGCTGATGTACCGCCGCCGGAAGTTGGAAACCGCCGGAGATTTTATGGCGGTGCGGGCGCTGAATCCGGTATTTTCTGTAGCGTATACGATTTTTGTCGGCGCGTTGTTTGCGATGTTCGGCTCTGCGATGGGAAAGAGTTATTTGGTGTTCCTGTTGGTCGGTGTGGTGGTGGGCTATTTTACCGGTCAGATGCTGCTGCGGCGCACCGTAAAGGTGTTTCAAGGTAAGACCTTCATTCGGTTTGCCTGTGTGGCAGCGGTGATCACACTTTCTTTGGTGGCAATATGGCTGGATATTTTTGGTATTGCCAGTTGGGTGCCGAAGGTAAGCCGGGTGGATACTGCGGTGGTATACATTGGCGGCGTTGAAACAGAGCTGACAGAGCAGGAGGATATCGCCAAATTATCCGAGATTCACAAGGCACTCATCAATATGGAAGAGCCCGAATGGGGTGAAGACAGAATTTGGGTGGAGCTGCGTTATGAAATGAAGTATGGCATTACCGCTACTCGGGAGTATCAGATGCCATATAGAGACGAAATGGAGCAGCTGAGAGCGCTTTTGAGTCAGACGAATATTGTCCTTTGGTCGAAAGATCCGGAGGTTCTGCACAGTCAGCTGGATAAGATCAAAATCGGCAAGACCGGTGTTCCGGAGGAACTCCAGAGCGAACTGCTGGAGGCCATCATTGCGGACTGTGAGGCTGGACTAATGGTTCAAAATAAGATGATAAGTTCCCAAATCTATGCAAATCTGACCGTCGAATACAGAGCAGAAGGGGGATGGACTGTTATCGTTCCCGTTCGGGTGTCTTACGCCAGCATCCATACTTACCAATGGATCGAAATTCATAAAGAGGAACTGGGACTTGGCTAAATAAAAAAGACGGATGCTCAGCATCCGTCTTTTTTTGTTTCGTTGCACAAGGGACGAATTTTTGTCCGATAGATCCGAGTGAACAGCAGCAGTGTCACGGCCAGACTGAAGACTTCCGCAATGGGGAACGCCCACCAGACGTTGGTCACTTCGCCGGTCAGGCTCAGCAGATATGCCGCCGGCAGCAGCACGAACATTTGCCGGCAAAGGGATGTGATTGTGGAATAAATGCCGTTACCCAGGGCCTGGAAGCTGGCACCCAAAGCAATGCCGATGGCGGCAAAGGGGAAGCACAGGCTGATGATCCGCAGAGCACTTTTGCCAATGCGCAGGAAGGCATCCGAAGGATTAAAAATTCCCAGCAGCAGATCCGGAGCAAACTGGAAGGCCAGAAGTCCGAGGACCATAATGCCAAGCACCGCGCCGCAGGCGGCCTTCAGCGTAGCAGTAATACGCCTGGGCATCCGGGCACCGTAATTGTAGGCGATGATGGAAATGGTGGCGTTGTTGATGCCAAATACGGGCATAAACACAAAGCTCTGGAGCTTATAGTAGATGCCGAACACGCCGGTGGCGGTTTCTGTGGCATCCAGACCCTGCAGGATCTGGTTCATACCGAAATTCATCACAGAGCCGATACCCACCATAATAATGGAAGGGATGCCCACCGTAAGGATCGGGAGTAAAGTTGTTTTTTTCGGCAGAATATTTTTCAGAGAAAACTGCACATCGGGATTATACTTGATATTGAAGAAAACTGCCAGAATGGCCGCGACCCACTGACCGATGACTGTGGCAATGGCGGCACCGGCGATGCCCATAGCAGGGATGCCCAGAAAATCAACGCCGAAAATAAACACCGGATCCAGCACGATGTTGACGATGGCACCAACACCCTGGGTGATCATCGTGAAGAAGGTCCGGCCGGAGGCCTGCAGCAGCCGTTCACACAGGATCTCCACGAAAACGCCAGCGGAGAACAGGCAGCAGATGGTGATGTACTGGGTGCCGCCGTTGACGGTTGCCGCCACATCGGACTGCATCTGATAGAAGGGCCGGGAGCCGAATGCGCCAAAAAGAATAAAGATCACAGTGGCGACAAAAACCAGGAAAATACCGTTGCCTGCGGCCCGGTTGGCAGCTTTCTGGTCGCCCTGCCCCAGAGATTTGCTCAGCAGGGAGTTGACACCCACGCCGATACCGGTGGCAAAACCGATCTGGATGTTCTGAACCGGGAACGCCAGACCCAGCGCAGTCACCGCGCTTTCGGAGATCTGGGAAACATAAATGCTGTCAACGATATTGTAAAGGGCCTGCACCAGCATGGAGATGATCATAGGCAGCGCCATATTAAAGAGCAATTTTCCAACGGACATAGTGCCCATCTTGTTTTGCGTCAGTCGTCTTTCGTTTGCCATAGAAGAATCCTTTCTGTTTGTTTGGTCATAACTGAGTCATTATATCAAAATATCTGTCGTTATGCAACTTGTAAAATATATGCGCGAGACTGGAAAACTGTTGTTGCTTTATTCCTTAAACCATAGTATATTATTTATGGATAGGTCTGAAAAGGGGCGAAGAACAATGATCCACTTTGTAGCTGCATTGCAGTGTGGCAGGAGTTTCGTTTTGCTGTCTCCCATTGTGTCCAGACTATGGAAAGCGAGCATATTGAGCGCATAAGCCGTACTGCAAAAGCAGACTGCTTATGCGTTTTTTGTTTTGGAAAGGAGTTTTTCTATGAAAAGAATCTTGACTTACATTTTGTGTTTGATTCTAGTTTTCCTTTTTGTAGCCTGCAAGAAGGAAAATAAGAAGGAATTAACTTTGGATTGTCAGATCAAACAGGCCTTTATAGATAGAGAATGGAAAGACGGAAATTTCAATGATCTGCAGGTAAGGTACGTTTACTCATTTGGTGAGACCCATGCCGTGTTTGTGGATTGTGCTCTGTTTAATTACACTACTGCGTTCACAAGTTTTCAAATTGGAAACTATCCATTCAACTTCAATGATGGGCAAGCAATGTATGTCTTCAAGGATGGTGTTTTAGCTACGTTGGAGGAAGCATACGCACAAAATATGCTTTTTGAAGAACAATGGAAGGTACTGCATAACATCTGGAAGGAATTAAACCCGATCGCATATGCAGATTGAACAAAGTTTGAAAACCAGGATTGTAAAGGAGGTTACAGTATGAAAATCGTAGTAAAAAAGTAATAGCTATCACTTTGCTAGTTGCTCTTGTGGACATACAATAACCGAGGCGCATAGTTGGACGATCGTATCAACCACTTCGATTATTACCAATGCGACCATACAAACGTGTGTTAAGTGCGGATACCATAGATCTCTACCGGAATAACACATTATAACTAAAAAATATTGCAGCCCGCAGAGATTTTCTCTGCGGGCTGATTTGTTTAATCGGTGGGGGCATTGTCTCTCCAGAAGGAGCTGTTTATGTTTTGATTGACACCAGTGGATACGGGCAGGGTTTCCTGGGCAGCTTCCGTCAGCACTACCCTGCGGGCGCAGAGAAAATGGTACTCATAGTAAGCTTTTTCCAGGGAAACGATAGCAACACCCTTGCTGCCGGAGTGGATCA
>CAYVSU010000082.1:0-6976 GCA_964454215.1 uncultured Oscillospiraceae bacterium
TTCGGAGATATGGCGGTATAGTGTTGTGCTACAAGGAGGTGCAGCATTATGCCACGTATAAAACCAAAACCGAAACAGACAACTAAAAACAATGAAACGACCGTATCACCGGGAATGATCTCGGAGATGCGGTCGTTTTGTTATGTGCGGAAGGAGGAAGAATTATGAGGACATTGCTTAAGGAGTTTTGGTACGGAAATGTCAATCCCCAGGAGCAAAGTACCGAAGGCAATCGGGAAATCAAAAATCTCCTGAACCTTATGGGTAAGAACCGGGACAACCTTTCCGCAACGCTCACCGAAGAGCAAAAAGAAACCCTGGTAAAACATAATGATTGCGTTAACAAAATGTACGGCATTTTCGAGTATGAGATATTCGCCTACGGATTCCGGCTCGGTGGCAGATTGATGATGGAAACATTGACAGGTTCTTTAGGGACAGACATCTAACATTGAGTAATCATTCCCGTTCACAATACTTTATCAATTGCCGCATCTACTTATAATAGGCGCGGTAAATCATTTTTTAGGAACTTGACTTTTCGGAAATTTTGAGCATCTTTATTAAACTAAGCCGCAGGGCTAATAATTTGAAATAGGTGCTTATATGAATATCAAAAAGCTATTACCGGGGATGACTCCCGAAGAAATCGAAAGACAGCTCCACTATATGAACGCTATCATTATGTTCAGGGTGATGCACTCCCGTGGCATCATCAACGATAAGGAACTGCATTTATGCAAGCAGGAGATGCTAAAAAAGTATAAACCGCCCCTTGATCCGTACAGAGATGAGATGAAAGAACGGCTCAAAAAATAAGTTTGCCCCCCTCAGGTCAAAAATCAGCCATTTTGCACTCCCTAACCCCCGAAAATCAAGCAAGCTGCACCCCTCCCGTTTTTTGTATCAAAATTAGCTGTTATCTTCATAAAAGCCGAACGAGCATTTGCTCATTCGGCTTTTATCTTTTGTATACGAGACACGAACAATCAAATGCGACGCGGATGAGTTTTGCCGCCGACAACTTGACGCATTTATTGTGAAGCTTTAATCCTCACCATATTCCAGGACAGCGGCTTGACGATCAAACGTGCCACGCCCGCTTCAATATCCGCACGGTCTGCAACCGATCTGGGCATCACACATTCCGGCTGTTCTGCGCTGTTCATTGCATAGCGATCCTTATGCTCCATAACGATATGCTCGATAATGGAACACTCACCAAATCCGGCCAGTTCCATCTCCAGTTCGCACTCTTCATCTTGGGCTCGGCTAACGGCAAATAGTGTAATTTCCTTTGTATCCTGATTATGAACAGCAACACTGTCAATATACGGTACCACGCCATGCTTTCCGGCATCATATGTAGGGCACTTACTACGCGTTTCCAGCAACTCTCCGCGGCCGTATCTTGATGCATAATAGAAGGGCCAATAGGTAGGCTGTACCCAAACCGGGCCGCCGACAACCGTCATAATAGGTGAGCACACATTGACGAGCTGGGTCAAACAGGCGATCTTCACACGGTCGGAATTTCGGATCAGTGAATGGATCATAGTCGCAAAAACCAGAGAATCCATCATACTGAATCGATATTCCTCACGAGCCGGTCCTACAGCCCAGCGATCGGCATTGTTGTCGCATTTGGTCAGCATAGGCCAAACGCCCCACTCATCGAAGGAAAGGTCGATTTTCTTATCAGTGCGCTTTTTCCCTCCAACTGCATCACAGACACTGACCACGGTACGAATAAACTTATCCATATCCACAGCAGAACCCAAATATTCCCCATCGTCCTTGCCCCAGTCTGCCATATACTGATGCAAAGAGATAAAATCAATATGCTCGTATGCTTCTTCCAGAACCGTCTGCTCCCAGTCGCCAAAACTAGCCATTTCATAATTGGAGCTACCGCAGGCAACCAGCTGCACACTGGGATCCAACATTTTCATATAACATGCCGTCTTCCGGGCAATATCCGCATAATCCGACGCTCTACGAGCGCCAACCTGCCAAATACCATCCATCTCATTACCCAGGCACCAAACCTTATCACCATAGGGATCTCTTACGCCATTAGCAACACGCATATCTGCGTATTTTGTTCCCTCTCCCAGATTGCAGTACTCCAGCAGCGCGCCAGCTTCTTCCACGCCACGGGTTCCCAAGTTAACAGCCATCATTACTTGTGATCCGATTTCTTTGGCCCACGCGTGGAATTCATCTGTACCCACCGTGTTTGGCTCCGTTTGTCCCCAGGCGGCATCCCGTACAGCTTTGCGCTGCCCTACCGGCCCAACACCGTCTTCCCAACGGTAGCCGGATACAAAATTACCACCCGGATAGCGGATCAGCGGAATTCTAAGTTCCTTAACCAGTTCTTTTACGTCCTCACGGAAACCGTTGCTATCTGCAGTGGGATGTCCCGGCTCATAAATACCATTGTACACACAGCGACCCATATGTTCTACAAAGGCGCTGTAGATCCTGTCATCGATCTTGTTTTTGATAAATTTACGATGCAGCCATATTTGTGCTTTCAATGTTGTTTCCTCCACGTTTATATTATGTCTGAATCACGCTCGCCTGCAAAAACATATTAATCCTTTGCTTTTGGATACTCATTGCACAACAGGCGGTAAGGTGGCTCATCCTCTTCAATAGTTGGGAAACGACCCAGGGGATTCAGGAAATGATTATCATTGGCATCATCATTGACCATCGAGACCTCGCCGATCAGCACAGGGCCCTTTCCGTTATCTGGAATGATGAACTCGTGGTAATAGCCGGGATACAGAGAAACACTGTCACCAGGCTTCAAAACAATAGTCGTACCTGCAGGCACAAAATAGCGGCGGCCATCCTGGAATACTTCCACATCGGTATCAGCCAGCCGGCCGTCTTCCAGGGAAGTCGCATTATACATAGTGAAATGAATCTCATTGCCGCCCCGGTTGATCAGGTCTTCCATTTTGGAGTAGTGATAGTGCATTGGAGACACCTGACCGGGATAGCACATAATCAGCTTCTCCGCGTAAGCCTTAGTGTACTTGGGGTTATGGACATTGCCGTTGCGGACGGTAATCAGCGCCAGGCCCAAGTGCTCGAAGTCACCCTCACCGTAGTCGGTCACATCCCAGCCCAGCATACAGTCACGGATCTCGTCATACTCATGACCCTTGGTCTGCCATTCTTCGGGCGTGAAGTGCAAGTAAGGAGGAATGGCAAACTTGTACTCCTCCAACAGCTTTTCAAAGTCCTTGATGACAGCATTGATCTTAGAACGTTTCATAATGTGTTTTCTCCTTTCAATTGCCGAGTAGTGCCGTGCGGTCTACTTCGGTCTGCGCAATTGCTTCGGCATCTTTCAAAATAGTAAAGGACAGATGATATGTCTCTTGCGAAAAAGGTGCGATACGGTGCATCGTACCCTGCGCTTCGTGGTATTTGCGTCCGTAAACGCTGGAATTTGAGGGTTCCAGGCCGATGACATAATCACCGGTCTTCATACTCATCCACTCCATAAAGTAGGGCTGTACCTTCCGGTCAAAGTCCAGACGGACACCAAAGCCCAGCTGATCGTTGACGATGGCTGCAAAGGAATTACCATTGGCATCTCCAGCCAATTCATGGATGTAGACATACTCCCTTTCCCCATCCTTAGGTTCGGAGGCAGTATGCCAGCTGGCAAGATGTGCCTCAGACCATTCCTCGCGGCCTTTCACAGCCTTGCTGGGCAAGATCAACCGGGTGCCGACTTCCAGAAAAGGATAGCCGAAATTGCAGTGGTACATCAGCATCAGATCCGCTTCCTCCGCAGTCTGATTCTCCACCTCGTCGATGATTTCGATCTTGCCGGAGCCAAAGACGGAACGAATGGTACGGCGCAGGACCAGATTGGTGCCAAACAGATGGCTCTCCCGCATCTCACCTTTGACTTCCAGGACATAGTGATCTCCATCCCAGTAAGCATCTGAGCAAAGATGCTCCACCGGGGTGGTCCGAATGCGGCCATGCATAGGGAACTCTACCCCGTCTGTTTCACAGGGACCACAGATATTCTGCAAACCACAGGTGAAGAACAAGCCACCCATAATGCTGCGAAGCGCTTCTTCACCATGGGTATCAAACTGATTGCGTCCATTAAGGCCAGGCTTAGAAGTAAAGGAAATATTGATGCCCTTATACTCCAGCTCCGTCACATCCAGGCACTTATCACCCAGAACCAAAAAACGCATATCTTCATTCTTTACTTCCACAGCACGCAGGCCGTTGGCTCTGCCCTCCTGAATAGTGACTTGCCGCATATAGGCCAGCTGTTGCATAGTGCCGGTAAGCTTCAGTAAATCGATTTTGTCCATAGTTTTACTCCAGATTGGCATGGTACTGCCAAAGGCTCTTCATATCCAGTTCCTTGCGGACTATAATCATCTTGGCTACCACATCGCCCAGTAGCAGGAGCGTCTGCTCAAACAGGCTGGTCATAGGCTGCTGAGAATCGATCTCATCCTCCAAATAGTACTTGGTCCGCACGGGAATCCGCACCATTAGGCAAACGATGTCCTTCAGAGGACTATTGGGGTTGGAGCCAATGTGCACCACCTTTGCTCCAATGGCGTGTGCCTTCTGGGCAATTCCGGCAGGGAACAGCGTGGTACCAGAGCCGGAACCCACTATCAGCAGGTCGTCTGGCGTAATGGCAGGCTCGGTGATCTCTCCTACCAGGTGGGTATCGATGCCTAGATGTGCCCAACGCTTAGCAATAGCCTGTAGCGACAGCATCACTCTACCCACACCGATGAGGAATATCTTCCGGGAACTGAGAACCATATCAATGAGTTGCTCCACACTTTCGGCATCAATCGCACTCAAGGAGGTTTTAATCTCGTCTACTACGAGATCGGCGGTCTGTTTGTATGTAATCTTCATAGTGAAACCTCCCCAAGAATGGAATTTCTGTATTCGATCAGCGATTTTGCGCTATTTTCCAGATCAGTCTTATCCAGACAAGTGCTACCTGCAACAAAAATATCCGCCAGACCACCGGGGCCAAAATCCGCTATGTTCTGCTTGGAGATCCGTCCGTCCAGGATCACCTTAGTATCCAGACCCCGTGAGTTGATCATCTCGTGTAACTCCCGCACTTTCCGGGCGGCATAGGGAACCTGGCCTTCGGACTTATCCTGTGCATAGCCGGGATTGATCAACATCAAAAGCACGCTGTCACACTTCTCCAGCACATAATCCAACGCAGAAAGCGGCGTTCCAGGCTTCAGCGCCACGCCGGCCTTGATGCCGGCCTTGCAGATCTGGTTTAGACGGTTATCGATGTGAGTCTCCATCTCTCCATGGAAAACAATGTTCTGAACACCAATATCCAGCAGATCCTCGATAAAGAAATCGTGAGCCGTGGTCATAACGTGCACATCAAAGAATATATCCGTTTTCTTCCGCAGTTGACGCACGGTGTCCAGACCCAAAGGCATACTGGGACTGAAGTGACCGTCAAGAATGTCCACATGGAGCATTTCAATGCCAGCCTCCTCCAGCTGGTGTACAGAAAATTCCAGATTGCACATATCGCAAACGGAGATTAGCGAGGGAGACAGAATGCATTTCTGATTCCAGATATCAGCCATAGTAGTTTACCTCCCAGTAATGCTCCACATCCTCGGCGTTTGGCAGAGATTCGATAGCGCCCTTCTGCTGCACACACAGCCAGCCAGCAATATTACCGTGCTGTATGGCGCAACGGATCACCTTTTCTGTCAGCTCCGCGGTGGAGGTGATTCCGGATTTCATCAAGTGGGTCAAAAAACCGCCCCAGAACGCATCACCGGCACCACAAGTATCGACGCAGTTTGCCTTCAGGGTGGGGACCTCACTAACGATGCCGTTCCAGTAGAAGCGGGCACCCTTGCCGCCCAGAGTCTCAACGACCAGAGCAATATTCTTTTCTGCCATTAGAGCAGGGATATTCACCTCGCCGCCCAGCATATCCGCCTCTTCGTCGGATATCTTCAGAAGATCCACATAAGGTAATATCTGCATCACGGCTTCGGTACAGGCTGCCTGATCGTCATCCCACATCAGGTTACGGTAGTTGACATCAAATGACACTAACTTGCCCCGGGTATGACTCTCACGCAGTGCATAGACCGTAGCTTCCGCTGCAGTTCTGGCAGACAGAGAGCAGGAACCAGCATGAACGACGGTGGCACTGTCCAGAGCTGCATCGGTCACATGGTCCTTAGTCAGGAACATATCGGCGCCAGGTTTCCGGGCAAAGGTAAAACTGCGGTCACCATACTCATCCAGGGATACGAAAGCCATAGTGGTAATGGCTTTACCGGTCAGTTCTGTGACAACAGGCTGAACACCGTTGTCCAGCAAAGTCTTATACAGGAAATGGCCAAAATCGTCGTCGCCCATCATACCGCAAAAGGATGCTTCGCAGCCCTGACGGGAAACAGCGATGGCCACATTGGCCGGCGCACCGCCGGCCTTGCGGATGTAACTTCCTTCCTCGTCGCCGGGGAGAAAGTCAATAACCATTTCACCAACGCTCAAGAGTTTTGTCATATGATTACCTCTGCAGATAATTCTCGTAGGGAACTTCCTCAACCTTGTTCAAGCCCATCCATGCCATCACTTCCATAATTTCCTCGGTGTAGTCACCCTTAACCATAGGAAAGTGATGCTGGAAACCGTGGACCATAACAGTATTGAAGAAGTCCAGTGCAGAGATGGCCTTGCGGTTCAGCTTCAGCTGACCCAGCCAGCCGCGGCTACCGTTATAGCTCGCCTTGGAGCCGTCCTGCATCACACCGGAAGCCAGAAACATCTTATTCGATTCACCGGTCAAACGAGCGATGGTGTACACATCATCGTCAAAGACCATATCACGGGTGATGCCGGTACCCACAGCGTGATCCAGATCACGACCCTCGTGATCCTTGCCGGAGTAGTTCAGGCT
>CAYVSU010000083.1:0-6940 GCA_964454215.1 uncultured Oscillospiraceae bacterium
TCCGTTATGCAGTTCCAGTACGGCGGCTATTGCATCAACATTCTGGACACCCCGGGTCACCAGGATTTCTCCGAGGATACCTATCGCACACTGATGGCCGCAGACTCCGCTGTGATGGTCATTGACGGTGCAAAAGGCGTGGAACCTCAGACCCGGAAGCTTTTCAAAGTCTGCGCTATGCGGCACATTCCCATCTTTACCTTTATCAACAAGATGGACCGGGAAACCAAGGACCCCTTCGATCTGCTGGACGAGGTGGAGCGGGAGCTGGGCATTGAAACCTACGCCATGAACTGGCCCATTGGCTCCGGCAAGGACTTCCAAGGCGTTTACGACCGGGAAAAAAGCCAGCTACTGTTCTTTTCCGGCTTAAATGGCAAGGCAAAGGCGGAAAAACAGGAAATTGACCTATATGATCCGGTGGTTGCCCAGCTTTTGGACAGCGATGCCAAGCATCAGCAGTTGATTGACGATGTGGAACTGTTATCTGCCGGCCGGGAAATGAACGTTGAAGAAGTGCGAAATGGCCAGCTCTCCCCCGTTTTCTTCGGCTCTGCACTGACCAACTTTGGCATTGAACCTTTCCTGGAGGCATTCCTGAAGCTGACACCGCCTCCTCTCAGCCGCACCGCGGACTGCGGCGAGATCGACACCTTCAGCCCGGATTTTTCCGCATTTGTCTTTAAAATTCAGGCAAATATGAACAAAGCTCACAGAGACCGATTGGCGTTTATGCGGATCTGCTCCGGCAAGTTCCAGCGAGACACCGAATACTACCATATGCAGGGCGGCAGAAAAATGCGTCTTTCCCAGCCACAGCAGCTGATGGCGGCAGAGCGGGAAATCGTGGAGGAAGCCTATGCCGGCGATGTCATTGGTGTGTTTGATCCCGGCATTTTTTCCATTGGCGACACCATCACCGTCCCTGGCAAAAAATTCGTCTATTCCGGCATTCCTACTTTTGCGCCCGAGCATTTCTGCCGTGTTTCTGCCAAAGATTCTATGAAGCGTAAGCAGTTCGTCAAGGGAACAGAGCAGATCGCGCAGGAGGGTGCCATTCAGATCTTCAAGGTGCCCAATTCCGGTATGGAAGAAGTTATTGTGGGTGTCGTTGGCGTGCTGCAGTTTGAAGTGTTCCAATACCGGATGAAGAGCGAGTACGGCGTTGACCTGCGGATGGAACACCTGCCTTATGAGGAGATCCGGCTTATTGACAGTTATCCCGGCGACCTTTCCGATCTGAATCTGGGTAGTGACGCAGAACTTTTGGAGGACTATCGTGGCAGGAGTCTGCTGGTGTTCTCCAGCTACTGGGCTATCGACTTCATTTGTCGCCGCAATCCGGGACTGAAAGTAAGAGAAATCGTAGTGGAAGAGGGCTGATTATGAAACAAAAGCTAAAATTCATCCTCTCCATACTCGTAGGCAACGCTTTACTGGCCTTTTCGATCTGTGCTTTCGTTGTGCCCAACGGCATTATGCTGGGTGGCAGCAACGGTATTGCTCTATTCTTGCAGCAGTTCATTCCTGTACGGCTGTCCATTCTCTCTGCGGTGATCAACGCACTGCTGTTTTTCCTTGGCCTTGGCTTTTTGGGATGGAAATTTGCTGCCACATCTTTGATGTCCACCATCGTCTATCCCTTAATCCTTGCGGTTTTTGAATTTCTGCCTTTGGGAACGCTGTTTAATGAGAATATCGTAGTCAGCGCCCTGTTTTGCGGTGCCCTGTGCGGCTTGGGAATCGGCCTTGTGATCCGGGTAGGCGGTTCCACCGGCGGTATGGATATTCCTCCCTGTATTTTGCGAAAATACAAAGGAATTCCCGTAGGAACCTCCGTTCTGTTTTTCGACACAGTCGTGGTGCTGATGCAGGTCGCCGTAAAGGGCATCGACGGTCTGCTTTTAAGCATCCTGGTCATCGCCGTTATGTCCTTTACCATTAACGGCACCGTTCTTGCCGGCGAAAAGAAAATTCAGATCATCATCATTTCCCCCGAAATTCAGACAATCCGCCGCGAGATCCTGGAAAATATTAACTGCGGTGTGACGATGATGGAAATTGAGGGCGGCTATGAGGCCAAAAAACAGCAGGCAATCCTGACAGTGGTGTACTCCAACAACTACACCCGGATTCGGGATGCGGTGCTGAAATTGGATCCCAAGGCGTTTATCATCGCCTCTGACGTGACCAATGTCAACGGCAAAGGCTACACGATCTCCCGGGAACTGTAATAACGCAATCAAAAAGACCGTCTTTGTGAAAGACGGTCTTTTTTGATGACTTTTAGTTTTGCGTGGGCTGGATATGCCAAATTTCCTCAGCATACTGCCGGATCGTCCGGTCGGAGGAGAACTTTGCGCCGCTGGCGATATTCAGCAGGCACTTTCTGCCGAAGTTCAGCCGGTCAGCATACTCCCGGTTGGCCTGGAGTTTCTTCTCCACATAGGAAGCGTAGTCCAGCAGAATGAAATAGTGGTCTGCTTTGTGCCAGGAAGCGCCATCCAACAATGCGCAGTACAGCTCCTTCTGATCCTCATCCGTAGGCACAGTGCCGTCCACCAGAGTATCGATGGCGCGGCGCAGGTAGGGATTGGAATCATAGATTCCCCGGGCATAGTAACTGTCCTTGCAGGCATTGATCTGATCCACAGTATGGCCGAAAATGTATTCATTTTCGATGCCTGCCTCCTTGGCAATCTCCACATTGGCGCCATCCAATGTACCCAGTGTTACCGCACCGTTGAGCATCAGCTTCATATTACCGGTACCGGAAGCTTCCGTGCCAGCAGGAGAGATCTGCTCAGAAATATCCGCAGCAGGGATGATATGCTCAGCGTAGGAGCAGTTATAGTTCTGAACAAAGACCACCTTCAGCTTGTCGGATACAGAAGAATCGTTGTTGATCATCTTGGCAATCCGGTTGATATAGCGAATGATGGCCTTGGCCCGGGCATAACCGGGAGCGGACTTAGCACCGAAAATGAAGACTGTGGGCTGGAAGTCAGGCAGTTCGCCGTTTTTCAGCCGGAAGTAAATATCCACAATACTAAGTGCATTCATCAGCTGGCGCTTATACTCGTGCAGTCGCTTGACCTGGATATCGAAAATGAAGTCAGGATTCAGCTGTATGCCTTCCTTTTCTGCGATAACCTTGCAAAGTTGCTCCTTCTTCTGCCTCTTAATGGCATTGAACTGGCGCACCATATCGTCGTCGATCATGGGCTTCAGCTTGCTCAGCTTTTCCAGATCCTTCAGGAAATCACCACCAATGCGATACTTGATCATCTGGGTCAGCTCAGGATTGCACAGGCCCATCCAACGCCGAGGCGTCACGCCATTAGTTTTGTTCTGGAACCGCTCGGGGAAGGCATAATACCACTCCTTGAAGCAGTCGTCCTTCAAGATCTGGCTGTGGATCTCTGCAACACCGTTAATGTAAGAGCCCACATAAACGGAAAGGTTTGCCATATGGGCCGTATTGTCCCGGACAATAAACAAATTGGGATGCTCGCTGCGGAGCTTCTGATCAATGCGGCAAATAATATCCACGATCTCCGGAACGACGCTGCGCAGAAGATCCAAATTCCACTTCTCCAGCGCCTCGGACATAACGGTATGGTTGGTATAAGAGAAGGTCTTCTGAGCAATGGCAAAACTCTGCTCGAAATCCATCCCCTCCTTCATCAGCAAGCGGATCAGTTCCGGAATCGACATAGCGGGATGGGTATCGTTCAGCTGCACAGCATAGTAGTCAGCAAAATGACTCAGGTCGTTGCCGTGGGCAGTCTTGTAAACCCGCAGCATATCCTGCAGCGAGGCGCTGGACAACACATACTGCTGCTTGATGCGCAGGCGCTTACCCTCCCAGGTGGAATCGTTGGGATAAAGAACGCGGGTAATGTCCTCAGCGCGGTTCTTCTGTGTCAATGCCCGCTGATAATCCTGCTCGTTAAAAGCATTGAAGTCCAGTTCTTCCACTGCCTCGCACTGCCACAGACGCAGCGTACCCACATTATTCGTGCCATAGCCAACAATGGGTACATCATAAGGCACTGCCAGCACCGTATGATCCGGGAATTCCACCTGGACGGTGTGGTTATACCGGCGGTAGGACCAGGGATCGCCATACTTGGACCAATCGTCCGCATTTTCCTTTTGGTTGCCCTTTTCATCAAAGCTCTGCTTAAACAAACCAAACTTATACCGCAGGCCATAGCCGGACAGCGGAATATTGGTGGAAGCGGCACTATCCAGGAAACAGGCTGCCAGTCTGCCCAAGCCGCCGTTGCCCAATGCGGCATCTTCAATATCTTCCAAAACCGCAAGATCTACGCCGCGCTCAGCAAACAGCTGCTTCATTTCGTCCAGAATGCCCAGATTATACAGGTTGGAATATACCAACCGGCCGATCAGGTACTCGGCGGAAATATAGTAAGCCTTCCGCTGGTGCATACGGGTGCTCTTGCTGCGGCTCCAGTTATCGGAGATCGCCATCATCACAGCCTGGCCCAGGGCTTCGTGCAGTTCCTGTGGAGTTGCCTCCTTGAGGGAAACGTCGTAGGTGTACTTCAGCTGTGCTTCGGTCCACTTTACAATGTTCAGACAATTATAGCTCATATTATTTCTCCTTAGGGAAATCATTTTTCGGCCAAACGGCCGTAGAGTTTTGTTAATTGATAGATCCGCTTTGCCAGATCTTCGGAGATAAAATCTCCCGTTGCGCGCCAAGTCCAGTTGGCATCCGTTTGGGTTCCGGGGAAGTTCATTCTGGCTTCGCCGCCCAATTCCAAATAGTCCTGCATTTGGATCACACACAGGTCAGAAACCGAACTGAAAGCTGTCCGGATCGCACCCCAGACTTTGCCTTCCCGCTCAGACAGGCACATATACTCCGTCGCATATGCAACAGCATCCTCGGAAGCGGTTTCCAGCCACTGCTGAAAGGTCATATTATCATGGGTGCCCAGGTAGCAAACGCTGTTCTGGGGATACGTATGGGGCAGATAATCGGAGGGTTCCCGGGAATCAAAGGCAAACTCCAATACTTTCATACCGGGATAGCCGCTGTCATCCCGCAGGTCCAGCACCTCCTGGGTCAAAAAACCCAGATCTTCGGCGATCATACCTACCTGGGGCAGATTTTTCTTGACAGCATCAATCAGTGCCATACCTGGGCCCTGGACCCACCTGC
Organism: uncultured Oscillospiraceae bacterium; assembly: GCA_964454215.1. Classification (GTDB taxonomy): domain Bacteria; phylum Bacillota; class Clostridia; order Oscillospirales; family Oscillospiraceae; genus Faecousia. Next base: position 5,195 of record CAYVSU010000083.1, read on the forward strand.
CATTTCTGGCGGTTTGGTCGCCATAGGGAACGGACCAATATGCCTCGATAGCCCGGAAATGGTCCAAACGAACCACATCATAAAGCTTGCCCGCGGCGCTCAGGCGGCGAACCCACCAGCCATACTCATCCTGCGCCATTACATTCCAGCGGTACAAGGGGTTGCCCCAAAGCTGACCATCCTCAGCAAACGCATCCGGAGGACAACCTGCCACCGCTTCCGGGGTCAAGCCGCTATCCAGCTGGAACAGCTCCGGATCGCTCCAAACATCCACAGAATCATAAGGTACATAGAAAGGCACATCGCCGATAATGCGGATATCTTTTTCGTTGGCATACGCACGCAGCGTGTTCCACTGTATATAAAACAGGTACTGCACGAAGCTGTAAAACCGAATATCATCCGCGTTTTCCCGGCGAGCCTGCCAGATAGCATCGGGATCCCGAACCTTCAGAGCCTCATCCCACTGATACCAGGGAGTTCCTCCAAACTGATTCTTCAAAGCCATAAACAGACTGAAATCCGGCAACCAACTGCTGTTTTCCCGGCAAAAGGCGGTAAATTCCTCCGTATCCTCAAACCGGCTGTAAGCTAGCCGCAGGACCTTCAGCCGATGATTATAGATGGTGCCGAAATCTACTTTGTTCTCATTTTCGCCCCAGCAGATATCTGCCAGTTCTTCTTTTTTCAGAAGGCCTTCTTCCACCAGAATATCCAAATCGATCAGGTAATGATTTCCGGCAAAAGTTGAGCAGGACTGATAGGGTGAATCACCGTAACCGGTGGGGTTCAGAGGCAGGATCTGCCAAACCCGCTGACCGGATTCTTTCAAAAAATCCACGAATTTATACGCACTCTTACCCATAGTGCCGATACCGTAAGGACCGGGCAGTGAGGTAATGTGCATCAAAATGCCGCTTTCACGCATAACAGAATTTCCTTTACCTTAATTATTGCGCCAGTTGGTTCAGTATATGCCGCCACCGGTCGGGGGGTTCTAACACAAATGCAGTTTTTCCCCACGGTAGAGATTAAAGCTTTTTTCCCGTTTTGTCAAGCGAAACCAAGTCTTTTCGAAATGATTTGGGCGTTTTCACACTTTGTTCTAGTTTTTTCGTTTTTTTTCGGCAACCTTGCATAAACGGCAATTTGTGGAAAAAACGGGCCTGCCGAAGGGCAGACCCGCTTATGTATTGGGGCTTTAGGCTTCCAGATTGATGCCGGTCTCCTTGCTGAAGACGTGGCAGCAATTTCCGTTGAAGTCCAGCTTGACATTTGCGCCCATAGTCAGAGCGGAAACTTCGGCGCCGGTCATATTCATCGTGGAGATAACAACGACAATATCACGCTCCAAAGCGGTAACGTGCAGGTGGATGGAAGAACCCATCATTTCGCTGACATCCACAACAGCATCAATGCCATCGGAACCCATAGAGATATGTTCGGGACGGATGCCCAGGGTGATCTCCTGCTCCTCAACATTGTTAGCAACCAGCTTAGCCTGCTTCTCCTCGGACAGCTCGACGGTCAGGTTGGCCAGCTCAACAGCATACTTGCCGTTATTCTTAACCAGCTTAGCATCGAAGAAGTTCATCTGAGGAGAGCCGATGAAGCCTGCAACGAACAGGTTGTAGGGATGATTGAACACTTCCTGAGGAGTGCCGATCTGCTGGATGAAGCCATCCTTCATGATAACGATACGATCGCCCAGGGTCATAGCCTCGGTCTGGTCGTGGGTAACATAGA
>CAYVSU010000084.1:0-6909 GCA_964454215.1 uncultured Oscillospiraceae bacterium
AAACTTGCCATAATTTTTTCGACTCTAAACGCACCTAAATTTCGCGTGCATTCTCGCTCTGCCGGGAGTAAAACCCAAACAGGCATTACGACAGGTCTCCACACTGCCGCACCGTGAGTCTAACGGTTTTTATCCTCCTTATTTTTAGCGGACGATACCTATTGATGTGGAGTAGGTACAATCCACCTGGATACACACATAATACCACATTTGTCCAGCTACCGCAATGGTGCATTTTCACAGTTTTTTGCTGCTTTTTTTGTTGATTCTGCTTAGTATTTTCTGGGTAATTTCTGCATTAAAATTTCTTCCATTTTTCGGGAAGATATGCTATTCTATAAGTATAGAAAATGGAGGTGAATGTCTATGAAACGAATCTTTTCCGCATTGCTTCTGCTGGTGATGATGCTGTCTGTATGCACCATTCAGGCAGATGCCGCCGGCAATGCCACATCTACCACCCCCACCGGCTATACCAAAGCTTCTGATGTGGAATACATAATCTACACCGGTTATGTCCTGGTAAACAGCAGCAATGTCTATGTATCAAATGTTGTTGTAAACTGGGGTGCCCGGGGCGAGGACTGTGTTTTTCTTTCCACCTACGCAGAAAGCTTTTACACCGACTCTAACACTTTTGATGTCTTTTCGGAAATGGATGGCGGCACCGGAGTATCCAATGCGTACACAAGCGAGCTGTATACCGCACTGCAGACATTTATGAAAAGCCGTCACAGCAACATCACCAGCTATGACGGGACCAGGGCGTACTACTGTTTTACCGATTGCGTTTCCAACGATTACAGTATGGTCTGCTCCTTCTATTCCGGCACAATGGTCAGCAGCGTGTGGAACGGCGGTAACAACTACAACAGAGAACACGTCTGGCCCCGCAGCAAATGCATCAACCAGAGCAAAGCCCAGGATAGTGCGGATATTATGATGCTCCGGGCTACCATCAGCACTGAAAACGGTTCCCGCGGCAACAAGGCCTACGGTGAAAGCAGCGGCTACTCCACGCCCAGCGCGGATGTGCGGGGCGACTGTGCCAGAATGGTCCTCTATGGCTATGTCCGCTGGGGCAACACCAGCTATATGTGGGGTTCGGGCGGCGTGATTGAAAATCTGGATATTCTGCTGAAATGGATGGAAGAAGATCCTGTTGATACCTGGGAGATGGGTCGTAACGACTCTATCCAATCCATTACCGGCACAAGAAATGTATTTGTTGATTATCCCGAGCTGGCGTGGGTGCTGTTCGGAGAAGAAATTCCGAACGGTTTGGTAACACCTTCCGGCTCTTCCTCGGGAACCTCTGAAAAATGCAATCACACCCAAACAGCGCTGAAGAATCAAAAAGTCGCCACCTGCACGGAAAGCGGCTACACCGGTGACACCTACTGCAGTGCCTGTGGTGAACGGGTTTCGGCAGGTAAAACTGTATCCGCAACCGGTCACACAAGCACAGAAGTTCGCAACAAAGTTTCTGCTACCTGCAAGGAAAGCGGCTACACCGGCGATACTTACTGCAAATCCTGTAATACAAAAACCAAGGCCGGCAGTACAGTAGCTGCCACCGGCCACAGTGACAGCAACGGCGACGGCTGTTGCGATAGCTGCCAGACTGTATTGGATCCTCCCTCTACAGAAACAACTGCGCCCCCCACTACGGAGGCCCCAACCGCCCCCCCTGTCACAGAAGAACCCACCGTGCCTCCCACTACAGAGGCTCCAACCGTTCCTCCTGCCACAGAAGAACCCACCACTCCTCCCACCACAGAGCACCAGCACATTTACGACAATTGGATCATCCGTGATGACGGTTGTTCCCGTACCTGCGTTGTCTGCGGTCATATTGATACTCTTGCTTCTGAGCCGAGCCCCGGGACAGAGCCCGCTCCTTCCAGTAATCCGGCGGCTCTGCTTTGGGCCATAATCGCTGTCGTTGTTGTAGCCGGCATTATTGTCACCGTAATACTGCTGATCAAGCGAAAGAAAAAGCAATAATCTCACATAAAAGCACGCTGCGGAGCTTTTCCGCAGCGTGCTTGTTTTATTTCAGAATATACTCTCCACCCCGGATCTGCAGATTGGTACCATAATAGGCGGCCACCGCATTTTCCAGATGCTCTACATCCTGCACGCTTGCTGTTTCATAGCAGGAATGCATTGCCAGCTGAGCAAGGCCGATATCCGCAGAGGGAACACTGACGTGGGCAAGAGAAATATTACCCAAAGTCGATCCGCCGGCAATATCTGCCCGGTTGCAATAGGTCTGTACCGGCACGCCCGCTTTGTCGCAAATCTTACGAAAAACAGCAGCGGTAACACCATCGGTAGTATAGCGCTGGTTGGCGTTGAATTTCAAAACCACACCGCCACCCAGCACAGGGGCGTTATTGGGATCGGCATACTCTGGATGATTGGGATGCACCGCATGAGCATTGTCCGCCGACAGCATAAACGAGCCAGCCAATTTCTGCTTCAGATCCCAGCCCATAGCCACGCAGACCCGTGTCAAGGTGCTTTCCAACAGATCCGATGCCGCACCCTGGAGGCTGGAAGAGCCTACCTCCTCGCTGTCAAACACACACAGTACCGGCATATTGCCGCCCTGTTCGGCCTTCAGGAAGCCTTGTGTACAGCACCAGGTGCACTGAAGATCATCCAGCGCAGCGGAGGAAATAAATTCTTCATCCATACCCCAAACAGAGGCTCTTTGACGGACATACAGATACAGGTCGTGACCCAGGATCTTGCCGCCTGCCGTCTCCTGCAACAGTGCAGCAAATTTCCCCTTGGCATCCTTGCCGCCCAGCAACGGAAGCAGATCCACGGCTGGATTCCACTTGTACCCTTCATTTGCCTGCCGGTTCATATGGATCGCCACGTTGGGAATCAAAAGCAGATCCCGGTCGATATTCATAAGCTTGGCTGTAACACCGTTTTCGGTTTCTATCATCACCCGTCCGGCGATGGACAGCGGTCTGTCCAGCCACGGTGCCATCAGCATTCCGCCGTAGCGTTCCACGGCCAAACGGGTATAGGCTCCTGCCAGTTCCGGGTTTTCCTTTACCTTAAAGGTGGGATGGTCGGAATGGCTTGCGGTCATTAAAAAGCCTGCAGGCTCCCGGTCCGGCACCCGGAAAGCAACAACAGCACTGCCGCCCCGAGTCAAATAATACGTTCCACCAGGGACAAGCGCCCACTTTTCATTCTCCAAAAGTCTGGTATAGCCAGCTTTTTTCAGTTCTTTCTCCAGATTTGCCACCGCGTGAAACACGCTGGGGGAAGCATCCAAAAATTCACACAGGGCAGAAATACGATTCTCCATAAGCCACTCCTCACTGCTCTACCAGCTGGCAGAACAAGTCGATCTGGTCAGCAATGGTCTGCAAGGCAGCCCGCCAGAAATTTTTATCGGTCAGGTCAATGTCAGCAACCTTTGCTGTATCCTCTACTGTTGCCACCGTTGTGGTGTACAGCAGTTTCTTGTACTTAGGCACAAAGGCTTCGCCCTCATTGAGATACTGGGCGTACAAACCCCGGGCAAACAGGCCGCCGAAGGCATAGGGGAAGTTGTAGAAAGTGGGGCCATAGTAGTGACCCTTGCACAGCCACATATAGGGATGCAGACAATTATGATCCAAGCCATCGCCGTAGGATTGCTTTTGGGCCTCCAGCATAAAGCTGCAGAGGGTATCTGCATTCATAAACTTCTCTTCCCGATTTTCAAAGACCATTGTCTCAAAGCGGAAGCGGGAATAAATGTCGCAAATAATCTGAGTAGCATCCTGCAGCTGACTTTCGATCAATGCCAGCCGCTCATCGTCGGAAGCGGCACTCTTGATGGCGGCTGCCATCACCACGCACTCGTTGAAAGTGGAGGCAGTCTCCGCTACAGGCATAGAATAATCCTTGTTCAGCGGCTTATGATCCCGGATGCACTGATTGTGGAAGGCGTGGCCCAACTCGTGGGCAAGGGTAACAACATCGGTGAACATACCGTCGAAGTTGGTCAGAATGCGGCTCTCGCCCAGGCACTCTGCACCGGCACAGAAAGCGCCGCCAGCCTTGCCATCCCGGGGATAGAAGTCGATCCAGGCATCATCAAAGGCGCTTGCTACCATATCCGTCAGTTCTTGATCGAAAGTGGAAAACTGCTTGATCAGATAGTCCTTGGCATCCTCCGCCGTAAACTTTGTGGAGGCATTACCCATAGGCGCAAACAAGTCATACCAGGGCAAGCCATTCTCGTGACCGAGAGCCTTCGCCTTTGCTTTCAGATACTGCCAGAACTTGGGAGAGTACTCATCCATTGCTTCCAGCATAGCATCCAAGGTGGCCTTTTCCATCCGGGCGCCCTTAAGGGTGCGCATCAATGGAGATTCATAGCCGCGGAGCTTGCAGTCAGAAATGGTTTCCAGTTTTATGGAATTCAGCGCAAATGCCACCGCATCCTTGATCCGGTCGTAACAAGCGATCTCCGCCTCATAGGCCGCCTTGCGGACAGTGGGATCTTCATCGTAAGCAAGATTACGGATGGTGGACAGATTGGTGGTACTGCCGTTGTACGCCACCGGCACAGTACTGGTCAGATAGCCCTGCAGGTCGCTCCAGGCGCTGCCGCCGGAAAGACGCATTCTAGCCATTATTTCCTCACCGCGGCCCGGCAGCAGGTACTGGCTGGACCCTGCAATGCGACTAAGCATAAAACCGTAATCCTTCAGCTCCTTATCTGCCTCGACCATTTCCATCAAGTCCGGCAGTTTGGACAGCCAGTCCTTAAAAGCAGCTTCCGGTGCAGCCATTGCGCTGTAAATCGCCATCAGGCGACCCATCTGAGAGGCCGCATCCGGGTCACGGGTGTTTGCGGATTGGCGCAGAGATGCATAAAGCCCCAGCTTACCTACCAGTTCTTCCAGCTGCTCCAGCAGAGAAAGTCCTTTTTTTAGTGTGGGCAACGGCTCCTGGCCTGCCAGGTTTGCGGCAAAAGCGGTAAATTCCGCCACCTTGTCCTTGCCTAACTGCACATCGGCTTCGTAGGCAGGGTCATCAAAGCCCTTGTAGATGCGGTCCAGGTTCCATACTTCGTTCATCGTGTGTACCTCCTATAAATACAGTTGTACTAATTTTACACCAATGCAGCCCATCCGTCAACCATTCACGTAAAAACATTTCGTATTTTCCTATTTGTGTTTTGGTTCGTCGATTTTTGTCGAAAAGTTCTTATTTTTAACTATAACAGTCGGTTTTTCGCCATTTTTGACGAGCGATTGTTTTCGTTTTTCCTTGCAAAATGCGATTCATTATGCTATGCTTTATTTGTCGCACGCGGCGGTATCCCGCCGCAAGAAACGGGGAATTATCTTCAAATGACAGGAGAGGAAGTTATGGATAACCGCACAACCGTATTTATCGCAGACAGCGCTGAAGAGTTTTGCGCCAGTCTGTCATCCGCACTGCTCCACGCCGACGGTTTCCTTGTCGCAGGAACCGCCAACGACGGCGAGCAGGCCATCCGGCAAATCACCCAGCTAAAGCCCCAGATTCTTGTATTGGATCTGATGCTTGCCAAGCAGGACGGCATCGCCGTTATGAAAGCCATTTCCGGTATGGACAAAAAACCTATTATTTTGGCTACATCCGGCTTTATCACAGATTATGTAGCATCCACAGCGGCCAGTCTTGGTGCCCGGTATCTGATGTTGAAGCCTTGCGATATCAGCGCCCTTGTGGAGCGGCTGGAGGAGATCCGCGGTGGGGAGAACCGGCGGAGCGTCTCTGCCCGTCGGCCTGACAAGAACAGCATTGAATCTATGGTCACCAGCATCATCCACGAAATCGGCGTTCCTGCCCACATCAAGGGCTACCAGTACCTGCGGGAGGCCATTATCATCGCCGTCAACGATATGGATGTGATCAATGCTATCACTAAAGTTCTGTATCCGCAGGTTGCCAAAACATTCCAGACTACGCCTTCCCGTGTGGAACGGGCAATCCGACACGCCATCGAAGTGGCCTGGGACAGAGGGGATTTGGATACGCTGCAGCGCTTCTTCGGCTATACGGTCAGTAACACCAAGGGCAAGCCCACCAATTCGGAGTTTATCGCCCTGATTGCCGATAAGCTGCAGCTTCAGTTAAAGAGTGCGGAGGTCGGGAATTTCTGATTGCGTCGCCGAATATACAGTAATAAAAAATGGTGCCCATAGGCACCATTTTTTATTTTACCCTTTTCTGATATTTCATTAGGACAGCAGCAGTGCACAGATCATCACAAAAACCAGCATATTGGTAAGCAATTATTTCCACAGTTTCGTCGTGTTTCTTCCCTTTTTATTTTTCAAAATCAGCAGACCGAGGTCAATTCATTCTGTTTCCTTATTAGTGGTGTCACAATTGGGTCTGTTTTTTGCTTTTCCCATTGACAGCGTGATGAAAATTCACTATAATTACATATGTGGAAATTTGGCTTTTGGGCAATTTTTCCAACAAGGATATATATTCTGCTGTGAAATCAGCTTACAGGAGGTCATTCCCAATGAATGTATTAGAAAGACTCGCCAACTCCGTTGTGGTACCTGTCGTCGTGCTGGACAAGGTAGAGGACGCTGTGCCCACCGCAAAGGCTATGGCTGCCGGCGGCGTTGACACTATGGAGATCACCTTCCGGACAGCCTGCGCTCCCGAAGCAATTAAGGCCGTGGCAGAAAGCTGCCCCGAAGTGCTGGTCGGTGCCGGCACCATCATCAATCTGGAGCAATGCAAGCTGGCTGTGGAAATGGGCGCAAAGTTTATCGTTTCTCCCGGTTACAGCGAAGAAGTGGTAGCTTGGTGCGTGGAGAACAACATCCCTGTCGCTCCCGGCTGCGTCACCCCCACCGAGATCATGGCTGCGCTGAAGCA
>CAYVSU010000085.1:0-6807 GCA_964454215.1 uncultured Oscillospiraceae bacterium
GGCAGGGGCCCATGGAGCAGATACGGCAGCAGGTACCGGCTTCGCCGAATCCACAGTGGGGAGTCTGATCTTTGACTCTCTTCTGCCAGGTGTCAGCGCCAACCTTTTTCGCGGTTTCCAGCAATGCGTTGGTGGCAGCTTCCATCTCTTCGACAGTGGTTAAAGATGCCCAATCCTTCAATCTTGTTTCCTCCTAATAAGTATAGTTCTTTTAGACCGATACGCAAAGCGCGCACCGGCGCAGAGTATCGATATTATTCTACTAATATAATTGCAGAAAGTCAATTGTCTTTTCGCACAATTCGTCGCAATTTTCCCATCCCCCTCCGGGGGATTTGCCCCGCTATCCAGAAAATGGTGTTGTTGACATCTTTTATACTTTGCTGTACAATAAAATATGAACTTATTGTTAAGGAGTGACCCGTATGAAATTCCTGCGCGGTTTTCTGTCATTTATTGCGTTCTTGCTGTGTATCGTCCTGTTTATATCCTCACTGGCGACTATGCTGGTGGCAGATGTTCGTGTCATTACAACCAGAGATAATCTGAAGACCATTATCAACCAGTTTATCCTCGGCTCTATGTCCGCCGAACCCGGCACCGCCGGCCTTGCCATCGGCAATCCTGTGCTGCGTGCTGAGGAAGATGAGGAAGACTCCAGCGCCCTGATGAATGCCCTGGTGAAGAATGTTTATGAAATGCTGGCCCAGCAATACGGCGACGAAGTCCCTTTCACACAGGAGGAAGTGTCTGATTTCGTAAAGGAATCCACTCTGCCCGAGTTTATTTCCGAAAAAGCTGCAGACATCATCACCGAAATCTATACCGGCGAACTGACCACCACCATCACCGCTGAAGAGGTCAAGGAACTGCTGGAGGAAAACAAGACCCTGATTGAGGATACACTGAAGATCGAAGTCTCCACCGAAATGGTCGAAACCGTGGCCGATTGGGTAGAAAAAAGCGATGTGACCACCAAGGTCCAGCAGCAGATCTCTCAGATCGTGGGGGGATCTCTGTCTACCGATACAGAACCTGCAACCAGTGCTCCCGGCGATGTCTCCCCGGATGACGGGGCCAGTTCCTCCGGCAAGCCCTCTTTGGGCGTGACCGATACCGGCAAGACACCTGCCAGTGGCGTTGTTGGAGATGTGACCGCCGCTGTCGCCAACATTCAGGAGCTGATTGCCGCCATCAAAAACGGTGAGAAGCTGAATCTGCCCATTGCTTTGAATGTGCTGCGCAGTGTGACTACCAAGAATGTTCTTTTTGCCTGCATCGGTACTTGCCTGGTTCTGATGCTGCTGATCTTCCTGTGTAAGCTGAACCGCTGGTATGCCGCCCTGCGCAACTGCGGCGTGGTTTACCTGCTGGCAGGCATCACTTTGCTGCTGCCTGTGGGCTTCGCCCATCTTCTGCCCACGCTGATGCCCGGACAAACTGCCGTGCCCCTGATCCAGCTTGTCGTAAATATGACCGTCCAAGTCAGCGGTGCTGTCGCCATCGGCGGTTTGGTTATGACCGTTATGGGCAGCATTTGCGGCAGTATCGTTCGCCGCCGCAATCGCAAACAGGCCACTTTGGTTGCGACAGAACCCGTTGATGTGTATGTCCCCGTTTCCTCTTACATTCCCGAGATCCCTGTGGAGGAGCCCGCCGTGGAATCTCCTGTTATGGATGAATTGGTTGCAGAGACCATTGATGAGCCCGTTGAGGAGCCGGCAGAAGAGCCCGATGAAGCGTCCGCAGAAGAACCTGCGGAAGAACCCGCTGAAACGCCTGTCCCGGAAGTTGAAAACACACCTGAAGCGGTCGCAGAAGTATAATCTACATAAAAATCGCCCCGGGAGCACACCGCTTCCGGGGTTTTTCTGTTAAAAATCCGGTATAAATGCCGAGTCCGCGGCATCTTGCCCCTGGGTAAAGCCTTCCAGTTCATTCAGAAGCATCCAGCTGAAAACCGCATCGTATTCTTCATCCGTCACCCGGCGGTCAAAAGGCGGGCACAGTCCTCCCATCGGCGTGTACTGCCGCATCAGACTCACCAAAACCTGACCGGAAGCAAAAGTCTCTCCGATCCAGTCCAGCACCTTCAGCGAGTTTTCCACGCAGCCGGGCAAAATCAAATGACGGATGATCACGCCTTTTTTGACCCTTTCTCCATCCCACACAACAGGCCCTGTCTGCCGCACCATCTCTTTGATGGCTTTGGTCGCCACCGCAAAATAATCACCTGCCCCAGACAGTCCGGCCGCAAGGGCATCGTCTGCATATTTCAAATCTGGCAAATAAATATCCACCTTGCCCGCCAGCATTTTCAGTGTTTCTACCCGCTCGTAGCCACCGCAGTTGTATACAACCGGAACCGGAAGCTTTGGCTCCAATGCCGGCAAAATCGTGGGCAGATAGTGGGTGGGCGTTACCAAATCAATGTTTTCCGCGCCCCGGGCAATCAGCTCTTCCATCGTTCTCCGCAATCCGGCGCTGTCCGTCTTCACACCCGCAGGCACTGCGCTGATAGCAAGATTCTGGCAGTATTTGCAGCCCAATGTGCAGCCGCCAAAGAAGATGGCACCGCTGCCGCCGCTTCCTGCCAAAACCGGTTCTTCCCATTTGTGAAGCATCGTTTTCGCCACCAAAGCCATATCCGGTCCTCCGCAGAAGCCTCTTTCGCCCGCGGCGCGGTCCACACCGCATCGCCGGGGGCACAAATTGCAGTTTGCATAATCCATCTTCTCACCTCTTTTTTCTATCTTATCATCTTTTCTATAATTTCTCAACCGTCCCGCTTTACCAAAATCCAAAATTGTGATAAGATAACGCAAACGAAACTTTGCAAAGCAACCGGGAGGTTTCTATGCTGATCAAAAATCAAATTTACGAAGCCACCATCGTGGACTACACCTCCGAAGGTCAGGGTGTTGCCAAAATTGAAGGCTGCGCCGTATTCATCCCCAACGCCTTGGTGGGAGAAGTCTGCCGTGTCCGCATTGAAAAAGCGCAAAAAACCTGGGCGGCCGGCAAGATCGTGGAACTGTTGCAAAAATCCCCCCACCGGGTGAACCGGGAGTGTCCCGTTGCCAAGCTATGCGGCGGCTGCGACTTCTGGCATATGGACTATGCGGAAGAGACCCGGCTGAAAGCCGAGCGGGTGCGGCAGTGTTTAAACCGCATTGGCGGCGAACAGCTGGATTCCCTGCCCATTCTTTCCGCCCCCTCCTGCCACGGCTACCGAAACAAAGCCCAGTACCCGGTGGCGGCTCAGAAAAATAAGGCCTATGCCGGATTTTTCCGGGCAGGCACGCACAATGTAGTGGAAAACAGCCGCTGTCTGATCCTGCCAGAGGAAATGGACCGGGTAAAGGAAGTGGTTATGGATTATGTAAACCAATTCCATGTCACCGTCTATCAAGAGAAAACGGGCAAGGGTCTTCTGCGGCACATTTACGTCCGCAAGGGCGCGGTTTCCGGACAGATTTTGGTTTGCTTGGTGGTGAACGGCAAAAAATTGCCCCGTATCCCGGAGCTGATCGACCGGCTGAAGAAAATCAAAGGTTTTGAAACTTTGGTGCTGTCCGTGAACCAAAAAGAGGGCAACACCGTCCTGGGCGACGAATTTATCACCCTTTACGGCCCCGGCTACATCGAAGACACCCTCTGCGGCCTTACCTTCCGGCTGTCTCCCCGGTCTTTCTATCAGGTGAATCACGCGCAAGCTCAGCGGCTGTATGAAGCCGCCATTTCCCAGGCGGAGATCACCAAAAATGACACCGTTCTGGACCTTTACTGCGGCGTCGGCACCATCACCCTGGCCATGGCAAGTGCGGCGGGTAAGGTCATCGGCGTGGAAGTGGTTCCCCAGGCAGTGGAGGACGCCCGGGAAAACGCCAAACGCAACGGAATCGAGAACGCGGAATTTTTCTGCGGCGACGCGGGACAAGCGGCGCTGGAGCTGGAGAAAAACGGCATTAAGGCAGATGTTGTCATCGTTGACCCGCCCCGAAAGGGCTTGAACGCCGACACCATTGAAGCCCTTGCCCGCTTTAGCCCCCGGCGGATCGTGTATGTTTCCTGCGACCCGGCAACACTTGCCCGGGATGTTAACCTCCTGAAAGAGCGGGGCTACGCCTTAAAAAACGCTATGGCCGCAGATCTGTTCCCAAGATGTGCCCATGTGGAGAGTGTTGTTTGTTTAAGCAGAGATTTGTGGAGGTAAAATAATTGCACAGCACGATTAGAGGGATGAACGAAAAGGACAAAAGTCACGTTCTCGAAATGATGCGGGTATTTTATGCTTCTCCTGCAGTATTGAGCAATGGTTCAGAAGAAATATTCGAAGCAGATATCGACACATGCGTAAGCGGAAGCCCTTATCTTGAAGGGTACGTTTTTGAAAATGCAGAAGGCATACTGGGCTATGCTATGGTGGCCAAAAGCTTTTCTACAGAATTTGGAAAGCCTTGCATATGGATCGAAGACATATATATCAAAGATAATTACAGAGGTTTTGGGATCGGAAGCCTTTTTCTGAAATTTATCGAAAGTAAATATCCGAACTGCCTGTTTCGCCTGGAGGCCGAAGCCGAAAACGAAAGAGCGGTAACCGTATACAAAAAATGCGGTTTTGAGGTTCTCCCGTACCTGGAAATGAAAAAGTAATTTACCAAGATGCTCTATATCGAGCTAAAAATGAAGCGCATCCGCTTTGCGCAGGCAGAAAGGACTCCATTATGAAAAAGCACAAAAAGTTAAAACGGTTTTGTATCTTCCTTGCCATCGTTGCCGCTTTCTTTCTGGTCATCAACATCATTCCCCCGGCGAAAAATGTGGAAAATAACCCCTTCATCGTAGAAGAGGGTTCCCTGCCGATGATCGCTGCCCACCGGGGCGGCGGCGCAAACAATCCGGAAAATACGCTTCTTGCCTTCCGGGAAGCGGTGAAGACCATCGGTGTAGACATCATCGAAAGCGACCTGTACCTGACCAAGGACGGGTATCTGGTATACAATCACGACGAATATATTGACGAAACCTGCAATGTCAACGGCGATCTGACACTGGAGCAGGTCAAGCAGCTGTGCGAAAACCAGGAAAACCGCCACTATATCCGGGATATGACCCTGGAGGAGCTGCGGCAGTACAACTTTGGCTACTATTTTGAGGACGCAAACGGTCAGCGGATCTACAAGGATGCAACGAATTTTGCGGAGCTTGGCCTGCAGATCGCCACGGCAGATCAGTTGTTCGCGGAATTTTATGAAAGCCATCCGGATCTTCTTTTCATCGTGGAGATCAAAAACAGCGGCGAAAGCGGCTTCGAAGCCTGCAGAATTCTCTATCAGACCCTGCTGGCCTATCCCAATTATCTGGACCGGATCGTTATCGGCACCTTCCACGACGAGATTGAGACAGAGCTGAAAACCAACTATCCCTCCCTGCTCCGGGGTGCGCCCACCGGCACTGCGGCAAAATTTATTCTGACCCAGTATTTGGGAGTGAATCTGTTTGACCGCAGTGATTTTGCCTGCCTGCAGATCCCAATGTCCTACGATGTGGGCATTACGATCCCGCTGGACGCAAAGACTCTCGTTGACCGGGCCCACCGGCGGAATATTGCCGTCCAGTACTGGACCATCAATGACCCGGACGAAATGCGCCGCCTCATTGAACTGGGCTGTGACTGCATTATGACCGACGATCCGGTGCTTCTGCAGTCTGTTTTGGAAGAATACCGCTGAACATTACCGCAAAAAAGAGGGCACCGCCCTCTTTTTTGTTTTACTGTTACGACCATTTTTCCTCGCATAAAAGGCCGAAAAGAAAGCCAATGATTTTCTTTTGTTTTTTTCAAAAAAGTGCGCGGTTTTCCTTGAAATTCCCGGGTCGATATGGTATGATTTATATGTAGTTTTTTGACCTTTGCTGTTTAAAAACCGAACCCCTAAAACCGATTCCCTGTTACGGAGTAGAAACCTATGAATCATTATCTGCAAAAAGCAAGTACGTATAAACGCATCTCCGCCTGGCTGTTTGATGTGATCCTCACGGCCGTTTTGGCGGTAGGCTTGGGCATTGTGCTTTCTTCCCTGTTGGGCTACGATAAGTACAGCAACGATCTGAATGCCGCCTATGAAAAATACGAAACCCAATACGGCGTCGTGTTCGAGATCACCCAGGAAGAGTACGAATCGATGTCCGAAGCGGAACAAAAAAATTACGACGATGCCTACAATGCCCTGATCTCGGATCAGGAGGCAATGAAGGCTTACAATATGACCGTCAGCCTGACGCTGACCATCGTAACTCTGGCACTTTTCCTTGCCGTAGGCATTTGGGAAATGGTGATTCCCCTGCTGCTGAAAAACGGACAGACCTTGGGTAAAAAGATCTTCGGTCTGTGCCTTGTACGCAATGATGGCGTGAAAGTCAATAATCTGCAGCTCACCGCCCGCACGCTGCTGGGTAAATTCACCGTGGAAACAATGATTCCCATTGACGTCATCCTGATGATCTTCTTCGGTATGATCGGAACATTAGGTCTTGCCATCCTGCTGGTGCTGCTGGTGGCGCAGATCATCTGCATTGCCGTGACCCGCAACCGCAGCGCCCTGCACGATATGATGGCCGGCACAGTGGTGGTGGATATCAGCAGTCAGCGGATTTTTCAGTCCACCCAGGAACTGATCGAATATCAGAAACAAGTCGCCGCCGAGCGCGCTGCCCGGCAGACTTATTGATAGAAAAAACATAACATAGGAAGGGAATTTGTATGAAAGTAGTCCTGCAAAATCTGACAAAAATCTTCCC
>CAYVSU010000086.1:0-6688 GCA_964454215.1 uncultured Oscillospiraceae bacterium
ATGTGGAAAAAGACGGACAGATCATCATTGTTGATGAGTTTACCGGCCGTCTGATGTATGGCAGACGCTACAATGAAGGTCTGCACCAGGCCATTGAAGCTAAGGAGCGGCTGCAGGTGGCCGGCGAAAGCAAGACCTTGGCCACCATCACCTTCCAGAATTTCTTCCGTCTTTACGGCAAGCTTTCCGGCATGACCGGCACTGCTTTGACGGAAGCAGACGAATTTGCCACCATTTACAAGCTGGATGTGGTGGAGATCCCCACCAACCGTCCTGTTGCCCGTATCGATCATTCCGACACGGTGTACAAGACTATGGCAGGCAAGTACCGCGCCATCATCCGTCAGGTGGTGGAGTGCCACCATAAGGGGCAGCCTGTGTTGGTGGGTACCATTTCTATTGAGCGCAGTGAACTGCTTAGCAAGCTTTTGAAGCGGGAAGGCATCCCTCATAACGTGCTCAACGCCAAATACCACAAGCAGGAAGCCCAAATCATTGCCCAGGCAGGCAAGCTGGGCGCGGTGACCATTGCTACCAATATGGCCGGCCGTGGTACCGATATCAAGCTGGGCGGCAATGCCGAGTATCACGCCAAGGAGGCTCTTCGCAAGGCAGATACCCCTGAGGAGCTGATCGCTGAAGCAGATTCCTATGCCGAAACCAGCGACCCCGAGATCCTCGCGATCCGCAAGCGCTATGAGGAATTACTGCATCAGTATGAAGAAAGAATAAAAGACGAAGCCGAAAAAGTCCGGGCCGCCGGCGGTCTGTTCATCATTGGCACCGAGCGACACGAATCCCGCCGGATCGACAATCAGCTCCGCGGCCGCAGCGGCCGTCAGGGTGATCCCGGCGAGAGCCGCTTCTATCTGAGCCTGCAGGACGATCTGATGCGACTGTTCTCCTCGGACCGGATCTTCCATATGATGGATACTCTGGGACTGGATGAAGATACGCCCATTGATGCCAAGATCCTCTCCGGCGCAGTGGAAAACGCCCAAAAGAGCATTGAAAGCCGAAACTTCCGGGCAAGAAAGACCGTCCTGGAATACGACGACGTAATGAACACCCAGCGTGAGATCATCTACGCTCAGCGGCAAAAAGTGCTGGACGGCGAGGACTTGCGGGAAAATATCCTTTCTATGCTCCGGGAAGTCATCGAAGGCAGCGACGCAGAATATCTGCATCGTTTTGAGGGCATTTTCTTCCCCAAGGGCGCGATTTCCGAAGAACCGGATACTGACAAACTCTGCGCCTTTGCCACCAGCCTCTACGAAAAGAAAGAAGCCGCCTTTACTTCTGCCACCATACGGGAAGTGGAGCGGGTCATTATGCTTCGGGTGGTGGATGAATACTGGATGGACCACATCGATGCTATGGACGATCTGAAACAAGGTATCGGCCTGCGGGCATACGGACAGCACGACCCTGTCATCGCATATAAGGAAGAAGGCTTCCAAATGTTTGAAAATATGGTGGCCGCCATTCGGGAAGAGACTGTTCGCCGAATGTTCCTGGTGCAGCTGCAACCCCGGCAGGAGGTCAAGCGGCAAAAGGTAGCAAAGGAAATCTCTGCCAGCGGCACCGCAGAAGCCACTGTCAAGAAGCAGCCGGTCCGAAATAAGGACAAGAAGGTTGGTCCCAACGATCCCTGCCCCTGCGGCAGCGGTAAAAAGTACAAAAAATGCTGTATGCAAAAAGACAAGCTGCAGTAAAACACCCCATCCTTGGAGTAATTTTCATGTTGATTCGTACCCAGACTGTCGGCGCCTTGGAATATCTCACCGCTGACGGCATTTCCGTCCCCCACGGTTTCACCACCCGCCTTGGCGGTGTCAGCAATGGCTCTCTTGCCAGTTTGAATATCGGGTTGCACCGGGGGGACGATCCGGAAAATGTGGCAAAGAATTATGCCATTTTGGCAGATGCTATTGGCTTTGATGCCAATCATCTGGTGTTGACACGGCAGATCCACACCGATATCATCCGCACCGTCACCAAGGCAGATTGCCGTGGCATCGATCACCGGGATTATCCCGAATGTGACGCGCTGATCACCAACGATCCCGGTGTGGCATTGACGATCTTCACTGCAGACTGTACGCCCATTTTGCTTTGGGATGCGGTAACCGGCGCTGTCGGTGCCGCCCACGCCGGTTGGCGGGGCACTGCTATGGATATCGCGGGAAAGACCGTAAAAAAAATGGCAGAGGCTTTTGGCTGTGATGCTAAAAATATACGGGCAGCCATCGGCCCCAACATCGGCCCGTGTTGCTTTGAAACCGACAAGGAAGTGCCGGACGCGATGCTGCAAACTTTTGGAGAAGCCGCTAAAGAATCCATTTGCCCCCTAGACGGCAAATATTATGTAAACCTTAAGGCCATTAACGCCCTGGCTTTACGCCGAGCCGGCGTGATTAAGATCGCCATCAGCGAGGAATGCACTATGTGCCAGCACCATCGCTTTTGGTCCCACCGCTATACCCGGGGCGACCGTGGCAGTCAAGGCGCGATTATTGTATGTAAGGAGGCCGTCAAGTGAAGCGCATCGTTTCTTTGCTTCTGTGCATCGCTATGCTGCTGAGCTTTGCCGGCTGCGGCAGTGAGCAGGATCCCTATGTCCCCACCGGTGACGCTCTGGATTCCGACTCCCCCACCCTGGGTGACCAAACGCCTGCTACCCCCGAAAATCAGGATCTGACAATGGTTTACTATCCGGAAGAATCCCTGAATCCCTACACTGCCACAGATTTTACCAACCGGGCTCTGTTTCCGCTAATATACCAAAGCCTGTTTGCTGTGGAGCGAGACTATACCGTCAAACCCATTTTATGCAGCGGTTACAGCGTTTCCGACGATATGAAGACCTACACTTTTCAGGTTGCTGATGCCCTCTTCTCAGACGGCACCAAGCTCACCGCCGCTGATGCCGCCGCCAGCTTGGAAGCCGCAAAAAACGGCAGCTATTACAGCGGACGTTTTCTGCATATCCGTTCCATTGCCGTGGAAAACGAGACAGTGGTGATCACACTGGATACGCCTATGGAAAATCTGCCGCTGCTTCTGGATATTCCCATTGTTAAGGCGGAGGAAGTAAATGCAGAGTCTCCGCTGGGCACCGGGCCCTATGTGCTGGACCGCACAGGGAGCAGTGCAAGACTGCGGCGGCAAACTGCTTGGTGGTGCATTAATCAGGTAGATCTGATCATCCACGCTTCCAGCATCCCTCTGGTGGAGGCGGAATCTCCCAGCCATATCCGGGATCAGTTTGAGTTTGCGGATGTTGGGCTTGTCTGCGCCGATCCCGGTTCTGATACCTACGCCTCCTACCGCTGTGACTATGAAGTTTGGGACAGCGAAAACGGTCTTTTCCTCTACCTGGGCTGCAATGCCGAAAGTCAGGTTCTTTCCAACGATTCCATTCGCCAGGCGTTGACCTATGCCATCGACCGGGACTTGCTGGTAGACACCTATTACCGGGGCTTTGCTTATAGTGCAACCCTTCCCGCTTCTCCCCTGTCCGCCTGCTACAACACCGCCCTTGCGGAAAAATACAGCTATAACAGCCAAAAGCTGACAGACGCACTGACGGAAGCCAATATGCAAGGCGCGGCTGTGACGCTTCTGCTGAACTCTGACGATTCCCTGCGACTGCGGGCAGGTCGTGCCATTGCGGAAATGCTCCGGGTCTGTGGACTGGAAGTCACAGTAAATGAAGTGAACTCCAAAAATTTCAAAGCTGCGCTAAAGGCGGGCGAATACGACCTGTATTTGGGGCAAACCAAGCTCTCTCCCAATATGGACCTGACCGCTTTCTACAAGCAGAAAGGCGCACTCAGCTATGGCGGTATGTCGGATATAGCCATCTACGCGATGGTACTGGAGGCGCTGGCAAATCAGGGCAACTTCTACAATCTGCACCAAATGGTAATGGAAGACGCCCAGCTTTGTCCCATTCTGTTCCGCAGCTATGCGGTATACGCCACCCGGGGCCTTGTTACAGATCTGACCCCCTCCCGTGATAACATTTTCTGCTATGATTTAGGTCTTACAATGGAAGATATTTTGCAGTAAAATTTTGGGCGCCCCGATTGGGGCGCCCTTTTTACGGATTAGCAGCAGGTGCGCTCGCAGCCAGTGTTGTAGCCGCCATTGCCGTTGCCGCAGCAGCAGAACAGCAGAACCAGGATGATGATCCACCAGCAGTTGTTTCCACCAAAGCAATTGTTACCACACATAACGAATACCTCCAAGAGATTTTTTCAGCGGTTTTTCCGCTCATCCCATCGTATTCCGCCAGGCAAAAAAGGTGCAGCCCCGTTTTGGAAGCTGCACGATTTTTCTTATAATTCTCTCAACGCGTCCACCAGAGCAGTCTTGGAAGTGGTCTTGTCATCTTTGACCTTGATGACCCTGGCAGGGCAGCCCGCCACTACTGTATTGGGCGCAACATCGGAGACCACCACCGCACCGGCGGCCACAACCGCATTTTCACCAATCCGGCACCCCTCGATCACCACTGCGTTGGCGCCGATAAGCACATTGTCCTCCACGACCACCGGAGTGGCAGAAGCCGGCTCGACGACACCTGCCAATACTGCGCCGGCACCGATGTGGCAGTTGTTGCCAACAGTTGCCCGTCCACCCAGCACAGCGCCCATATCAATCATCGTACCCTCACCGATGATCGCACCGATATTGATAATGGCACCCATCATAATCACGGCGTTCTTACCAATCTGCACCTGCTCCCGAATCACTGCACCCGGCTCAATACGGGCGGGAATATCCTTCATATCCAGCAGCGGGATAGCAGAATTGCGGCAATTATTTTCGACTTCCAGGTGCGCAAATTCGTTACCTTCCAGAACCGGCTTTATATCCTTCCAGTCGCCAAAAACGATCTTACCCCCTTCGCCGGCAGGAAAAACCCGGCATCCGGGGAAATCCACCGGTTGTTTTTCCCAAACATACACCTTCACCGGAGTCTTTTTTTCCGAGGTGCGGATATATTCAATAATCTCCTGTGCGTTCATGGCGCCACTCCTTTGGTAAGCTTTTTTCACATCATAGCATCTTTTTTTAGGAAACACAAGTGGAGAAATTGACACTGATGCAAAAATCGTCTATAATAAATGCAAGTATACACTCAGGAGGAAGGCTATATGCAAATCATTGCTGACCGGCGGGCTCTTCACCAAATTCCGGAACTGCAGCTTTGTCTGCCGAAAACAATGGAATACCTGCGCCGCAGCCTGGCTTCGCTGCGCTGTCAGATCTCTTCCCCTATAGAAAGCTCCCTGTGCGCTTTCTTCGACTTTGGCAAGGCAGATACTCTGGCTTTTCGGGCGGACTGTGACGCTCTGCCCATCGTCGAGAACACCGGGGCAGAATTTGCCTCCTTGCACGAAGGAAGAATGCACGCCTGCGGACACGACGGCCATATGGCCATCGCTTTGGAGCTTGCCCGCCGGATTCACGAAAAGAATGACTTGAATCACAATATCCTGCTGGTATTTCAGCCCGGCGAAGAAGGTCCCGGCGGTGCCAAACCTCTCTGCGAGACAGGCTTTTTGTCGCAATACAATGTGAAAGCAATTTTCGGTCTGCATCTGTGGCCGGGGCTTACCAAGGGCGTTATCTTCAGCCGTCCCAACGAGATGATGACCCACTCCTGCGAAGTGATCGTGGATGTGGTGGGCAGATCTTCCCACATTGCCCGGCCCCACGAGGGTTTGGATGCGCTGGAAGCCGGTATGGAGGTTTATCGCCGAATGCGGGAAATGGGCGCTGCCGTCCCGAAGGACATTCCCATCATTCTGAATGTTGGCCTTTTGACCAGCGGCACTGTTCGCAATGCCATCTCCAGTCACACCCATATGGAGGGCTCTCTGCGTACATACCGGGAGGATGTGTTCCAACAGCTCTATGACGGCATCTTCGCCATCGCCGCAACGGTCCAACAGGAAAGCGGCTGTACAGTCACTGTTACTATGAACGACGGACACCCGGCTGTCGTCAATCCCCCGGCTCTTTACGAACAGGTGGCGCAAACTGTCCCCTTTACCTACCTGGATGGCCCTTATATGACCGCAGAGGACTTTTCCTGGTATCAAAAACAGGTCCCGGGAATGTTCTTTTTCCTGGGTGTCGGTGACACCCCTCCCCTTCACGCGGATAATTTCCACTTTGATGAGGATATTCTGTTGAAAGGTGCCGATTTCTTTGAGAAACTGGCAGTAAATTTCCAATGATCCCACTCAATTCCAACCTGACCTCTCTGCAGCGCAGCGGTATTCGTCGGTTTACCAATTTGGCGAAAACTGTTGACGACTGTGTTATGTTAACTATAGGCGAGCCGGATTTTGATACCCCCGAAGAAATCAAAGCCGCCGCACTGACTTCTCTGTTCCAAAACCGCACCCACTATGCCCCCAATCAAGGCGTTGCTGCCCTCTGCAGCGAAATTGCGGAATACGAGTGCTATCGGGGCCTGAATTGCGAGGCTTCTCAGGTGCTGGTCACCGCCGGCGCCACCGGTGCGCTGTTTACCGCTCTGCTGGGAATTTTGAATCCCGGTGACGAAGTCATCATTCCCACACCCGCCTTCCCCCTTTACGAATCCATAGTCACTGTTGCCGGAGGTAAGTGCGTATTTTTAGATCTGAAACAGAGAGATTTTCAGATC
>CAYVSU010000087.1:0-6563 GCA_964454215.1 uncultured Oscillospiraceae bacterium
ACAATACGGTAGAAAGGAGCCTTCTTTGCACCCATTCTTCTCAGTCTGATCTTAACCATGAGTTTCACCTCCATAAAATTTTACAAAATTAAATCTATATCGCAAAGCGGTTTGCTTTTAACGAACCATTTTAGAATCCAGGAAAGCCGCCGAAGCCGCCCATTCCTCGCATCCGCTTCATCTTTTTGCCTGCTCCAGGACCGGAGAACTGCTTGATGAGCTTCTGCATCTGCTCAAAGGACTTGAGCAATTTATTAACATCCTCCACCTTCACGCCCGCGCCGGCCGCGATACGCCGCTTCCGGGAAGCGCCCAGGATGTTAGGATTTTCCCGCTCCTTTGGGGTCATAGAAAGGATGATCGCCTCTGTTCGGGACATTGCCTTTTCGTCCAACTGGATATTTTTCATTCCACCGCCACCGGGCAACTGAGCAAGAATATCCTGCATAGAGCCCATAGACTTCATCTGCACCATCTGCTCATAGAAATCCTGGAGCGTAAATTTATTGGAACGGAGTTTTTCCTCCATTTCCGCAGCTTTCTTGGCATCGTATGCCTTCTCCGCCTTTTCGATCAGACTCAGCACATCGCCCATACCCAGGATCCGGGAAGCCATTCTGTCCGGATGGAAGGGCTCGATGTCCTCCAGCTTCTCGCCCATACCGGCAAACTTAATAGGCTTTCCGGTAATGGCTTTTACTGACAGGGCCGCGCCGCCTCTGGCGTCGCCGTCCAGCTTGGAGAGCATTACAGAATCAATATCCAGCCACTCGTTGAAGCTTTGCGCCGCATTAACGGCATCCTGACCGGTCATTGCGTCCACAACCAACATGATTTCATCAGGCTGGACAGTAGCTTTGATGTTCTTCAGTTCTTCCATCAGCGCTTCATCCACATGCAGACGGCCAGCGGTATCCAAAAATACCATATCGTGACCGTGCTGACGGGCGTAAAGCACTGCTTCTTTGGCAGTCGTGATAGGATTTTGGGTTCCCCTTTCAAAAACGGGAATCCCCAGCTTTTCCCCGCAAACCTGCAGCTGCGTAATAGCCGCGGGGCGGTAAATATCGCAGGCGACCAGCAACGGGTTCTTACCCTGCCGCTTCATCAATCCGGCCAGCTTAGAGCCGTTGGTGGTCTTGCCGGCACCTTGCAGACCCACCAGCATCACAACGGTGGGACCTTTGGGGTTGATGGTGATATGCTTAATATCGCTGCCCATCAATTTAGTCAATTCCTCATTGACGATCTTGACGATCATCTGGGCAGGAGTCAAAGATTCCAGCACATCGGCACCGACGCATCGCTCAGTGACGGTTTTGGTGAAATCCTTACAAACTTTATAACTGACATCCGCTTCCAGCAGAGCCATACGGATCTCCCGCATTGCCTCTTTTACATCAGCTTCCTTTAGCCTGCCTTTGCCGCGGAGCTTCCGGAAGGTCGCGGAGATCTTTTCAGTTAAACCTTCAAATGCCATAGCAGTTTACTCCTCAAGTCCCTCGGCAGCAGAAACGATCTCCTGCGCCAAGACAGAAACATCAGGGTTGTCATTCTTCTGGAGTGCCTTCGCAGCCTCCAAGATGGTCTTCGCCGCTTTTCGGCAGGCAAGATCCCGGCTGACACAGCCGGTTTTTGCCTCCATATTTCGAAGCAAAGCTTCCGTGCGGCTCAAATTGTCGTGAACGCCCTGGCGGCTGATTCCCAACTCAGCGGCGATCTCGCCCAGGGAAAGGTCCTGATTGTAGCGCATTTCAAAGCATTCTCTCTGCCGATCGGTGAGCAGATCACCGTAGTAATCGTAAAGCAGAATCAGATCCACCGCGCTCATAAAAGCACCTCCTGTCAAGCATTTCCGCTTGATACCTGGGGCATTATAGCACAGCCATAATTGGTTGTCAAGTATTTTTTCTTTACAGTAAAAGAAATTTGTATGATAAACTTATGTTTACAGCACCCGATACCAACGGCTTAGTTCTTTGACCTTGACAAAGCCCAACCGATCGTAAAGTCCCACTGCCCGGGTGTTGACCTGTGCAACCACTAACCGTACGATATCCCCGGTCAAGACGCTTGTCAGCGCTTTTACCACGGTCTCCCCCATTCCCGGCTTCTCTGCGATCACCGTATCGATAAAATCACCGCTTGCCTTGCCAATTCCCAGCAACTGACCATCCTTGTGGACAAAATAACCGTCCCCGGATTTCAAAAGCTCTTTTCCGTCCTGACTGTCCATATAAGCGGCGTTGGGGATATCCGCCATCCGCTCATTGCAGATATCCAGCCACTGTTGTACATTCTCCGGCAAAACCGGGAACAGGCAGGCATCCGTTTCGCCAACTTTGCTGCGGGAACATTGCATCATATCCAGCACTGTGATCAGCGGATATTTCGCCAAATACCCGTGTCCCGCCGCATCGATCCACTCCGCACCGCAGGCCCGACAAAATGCAATACATTCATTCAACAGTTGCTCCGGGTCCTGTGAGGATTGTATTTTGATGTGTGCACGCTTACGATAGGGAATTTCCCGCAAAAAGAGGCTTGCGGCACCGTGCTCTGTGGTAAAAACCGGAATATCCTTCATCTTTCCCCCTCCGTTCTTATCGATTGTAACATACTTTTTAGTGGTTTACAACAGATTGAAGGCTAAATTTCTGTGTAAAGTGTCCACTATTGGGCTGTTAGAAAGAGAAAAATCGTTATCTGTTACAATCTTTCTTAAAAATATGGAATTTTACTTCCTTTTGCTTGATTTTCCAAACATTTATATATATAATACCACCTGTTGCTTACAAATGAAAGGAGGTTTATCCTATGAAGAAGATCATCTGCAAGAAGGAGTACGACACCGAGACTGCTACCTTGATCAAGGCTTATTCCTGCGGTACTTACGGCGATCCTGCCGGCTACGAGGAGGATCTGTATCAGACTCCCGGCGGTCTGTATTTCCTGCACGTCGGCGGCGGTGAAGCTTCTCTTTACCCCTCCGAGGATATCCTGCGTCTGGCTAAGACTAAGGTCAACGAGTGGCTGGAGACTCACTAAAACCTACATCAAAAGCGGTTGCATTTGCAGCCGCTTTTTTTCTTGACAGCGTGTGGTATCATAGTAGTGTAAATGATTGTTTACAGCACGAGGTAACGCATCAGGATGTCATTCCGAGGGCCGTTAGGCCCGAAGGAGTCTCCTCTTACGGCTGCGTATGGTAATAATGTACGGGAGATTGCACCACAGGCATTTCCCTCGGTCACCACGTCGGAGCTTCGCTCCTCCTCGTAATGACACTTCTTTTTACTGCACTAAACAATCACTTATCTCTTTGAAAAAGGACTGAACTTATGAAAAGAATCATTGCCCTTTTGGGGCTGATTTTAATATTACTAACCGGCTGTCAGACAAAGGAAGCGTCAGCCAATATCGCCGCTACCACCCTGCCGGTTTATCAGTTTACAAGCATCTTGTGTGAGGGTACGGGCTTGACGGTGACCCGGCTGGTGACGGAAAGTGTTTCCTGTCTGCACGACTATTCCCTTTCTGTCCGGCAGGTCAAAGCCGTGGAGGCCGCGGAACTTGTGATTCTCTCCGGTGCAGGGCTGGAAGATTTTATGGAGGATCTGCTCTGCGGAAAGGAAGCTGTGGATGCTTCCAACGGAATCGACCTTTTGGAAAGCTGCCACCATTCCGACCACGAGGGGGAGCATCAACATAAAGAAGATTCCCACATCTGGTTGTCTCCTGCCAATGCAATGGTGATGGTAAAAAATATCTGTGCCGGTCTTTCTGCCAAGTATCCTCAGCACAAAATTACTTTTGAGAATAATTTGCAAATACTGCTGGGACAGCTGAACGCACTGCTCTTATTTGGTCAGCAGCAGCTGGGAGATCTCGCCAGTCGGGAACTTGTAACATTCCACGATGGTTTTGCCTACTTTGCTGACTGCTTTGACCTGACGATCCTCAAGGCCATTGAAGAAGAATCCGGCAGCGAAGCATCCGCTGCAGAGTTGAAGGAAGTCATCAGCATTGTGCGCACGCATAGCTTGCCTGCTATTTTTGTTGAAACAAACGGTGCTGATGCCGCCGCAAAGGTGATCTGCGCTGAAACCGGCGCAAAATGCTTCACTTTAGATATGGCAATGGCCGGTGATGACTATTTTACTGTAATGTACCAAAATATTGATATCATTAAGGAGGCATTGGGATGAAATTGGGGTTTCACGGACGGTCCTGCGGTGATTCCTGTTGTCTTCGGGTACAGGATCTAACCGTAAAGATCGGTGCTAATGACATTCTGCAAAATGTAAATATGCATATCCACTGCGGTGAAATGGTTGCCCTCATTGGCCCCAATGGTGCCGGTAAAAGCACACTGATTAAAGCAATTTTGGGCCAACAGGAGTATGGCGGCATCATTGCCTTCTCCGCTCCCGGTGAGCGGGGCAAAAAGCCCAAGATCGGCTATGTGCCTCAAAGTCCTTCCTTTGACCCCGGCGATCCGGTCAGCGTTGCAGACCTGTTCGTTTGCTGTCAGAGCCGCCGTCCTGCCTTTTTGGGTATGTCCAAAAAAATGCGGGAGAATATTTGGGAGTGTCTTGACCGGGTCCACGCAGCGGATCTCATCGACAAGCGGGTGGGCACACTCTCCGGCGGTGAGTTGCAGCGGGTTCTGCTGGCGCTGGCACTGGAGCCGCTTCCCAACATTCTCATTTTGGATGAGCCTCTTTCCGGTGTAGATGTGGAAGGTCAGATTGGTCTGATGGATATGCTGGACGAGATCCGCAGTATCTACGACCTCTCTATTTTGATGACCACACACGACTTTTCTATGCTGAATAAGTATGCGGATCAGGTAGTTTTGATCGACCATAAAGTGGTCTGCATCGGTACAGCTGATGAGGTTTTGGATTCGGATGCCTTCCGCCAGACCTTCCGGATGAAAGGAGGCAACCAGTTATGAGTATTTGGTATGCGCTTTGGGACGCCTTGCCTCTGGAAATGCTGCACTGGCAGTTTATGCAGAACGCGCTTCTGGGAATTCTGATTATGGCACCTCTGTTTGGATTGATGTCTACAATGATCGTCACAGGCAAAATGAGCTTTTTCTCTGATGCGCTGGGTCACTCTGCCTTTACTGGAATCGCCATCGGCTGCATCTGCGGCATTGCTGCGCCCACTTGGATTGCAGTGATCTTCAGCGTTATTTTTGCCTTGCTGTTTTCCTATGTCCGCAGCCGCAGCAATCAGGCAGCCGACACTATTATCGGCGTATTTTCCAGTGCTGCCGTGGCTTTGGGTATTTTCATCGCTACTTTGGGCGGCGGCAGCTTTACAAAATACAATACCTATCTCATCGGCGACATCCTCTCAGTGACACCGGGACAAATCGGAATGCTGGCGTTAGTTATGATTGCTGTTATTATCTTCTGGGTGCTGTACGCCAATCGGCTGACTCTCACTGCCATCCATCCCCAGCTTGCCGCTTCCCGGGGGATTCCGGTAAAACTGTCCCAAGCCATATTTACCGCCGCCATCGCAGTGGTGGTAACGCTGTCCATTTCCAGTGTAGGTCTTTTGATCCTTAACTCTCTGCTGGTACTCCCGGCTGCCTCCGCCCGAAACGTGGCAAAAAATCTGAAGCAATACCATTTGATCTCCATTAGCTTTGCTTTGTTCGCAGGGATCGGCGGTCTGACCGTTTCCTACTATTGGGGCAGCAGCGCAGGTGCCGCCATTTCTCTGCTGCTGGCGCTGATCTTTGCCGTTACCTTCTGTTTTCGGAAAGCGAGGGCTTGATATGGACAGTATTATTATCCATCCCATTGCCCGGATGCGCAGTGATTTTCCCACAAAATTCGGCATTCCCCGGCAAAGCGGTCTGGTAGAAGAACTGCAGTCCACGGTGGTATTCCAGCCGGAGTACCGCAATGCCGACGCACTGCGGGGCATTGAAGGCTTCTCCCATCTGTGGCTCATCTGGCAGTTTTCCGAAGCGGTACGAAGTGACTGGTCTCCCACGGTCCGTCCGCCCCGGCTTGGTGGCAACACCCGAATGGGTGTATTTGCCACACGCTCCCCATTCCGGCCCAATCATATGGGCTTGTCCTGTGTAAAGCTTTTGGGCGTTGAGCATACAAAGGAACACGGTACTGTGCTCTATGTTGGCGGTGCCGATTTGATGGACGGAACACCTATTTTTGACATCAAGCCATATATTCCTTATTCCGATGCCCGTCCCGATGCCGTCGGCGGTTTCACCGACACCGCCGGAGAATTCCTGCTGGAAGTGGATTTTCCCCAGTCTCTTCTGAACCAATTGCCGGATAGCAAGCGTGCCGCTGCACTGCAAGTGCTTTCTCATGATCCCCGCCCATCTTATCAACAGGACACCGACCGGATCTACGGTCTGCCCTTTGGCGGCTATGACATTCGTTTTACGGTGAATAACGGCTGCCTAACTGTTTGCGAAGTGCACCGGATCAAATAATAATTTTTTGCCCCCAATAAATGAACAGAACCAGTAAAAACGGACAATAGACAAAACACCCCCTAGTGTAGGATAA
>CAYVSU010000088.1:0-6455 GCA_964454215.1 uncultured Oscillospiraceae bacterium
GCTTCTTAACGGTCTTCTGCAGGTCGATGATGTAGATACCGTTACGCTCGGTGTAAATGTAGGGGGCCATTTTGGGGTTCCAGCGGCGGGTCTGGTGACCGAAGTGTACGCCGGCCTCCAGCAGTTGTTTCATAGATACAACAGACATTTTGATTTTCTCCTTTTGTTTTGTCCTCCACCCCGATCATCTCACGCGGCCCGCCCCGCAGGGCACTTGGGAGCGTGATCACCGGGTGTGTGGTGTAGTAATGTCGTGGGGAAAGCCCACGCCGAATTATTATACGGTATGGGCTTTCATTTTGCAAGTGTTTTTTTCAAAAAAATGCCGAAAAATTCTACTTTTTTCACGGAAGAAAGGGAAAAGGTTTGGGTCGGGGACTGCGGCAGTCGTCCGGTTTTGTGTCAACCAGAATGATGTCCGGCCCGATTCGCTTGATGCACTTCCATGGGATCACAAAATCGTCCCGCCGGCCGATGCCCAGCAGCTTGCCCGGACACGGCACGATGATGGCGGTGATACAGCCGTCGGGGACCTCCATCAGCACATCGGAAACGAACCCCAGCCGCTGCCCGTCGCTGATGCAGATGACTTCTTTGCAGTGTAGCTCAGTAAGGCGCAAACACATACCCATAACCATACCTCCTGTAACGGTTTTGGTACAGCTTATGCAGCAGCAGCGGGAGAATAGAACGGCAAATGATTGTTTAGAGCAGTAAGAAGAAGTGTCATTGCGGGGAGGTGCGAAGCTCCTCCCCGCAATGACATCCTGTTTTTTTGACTTGGTTGCATAAACAGTCGTTTACGACACACTGATGGCTTTTCGCATAGTGGAAAGCGCACCCTTTTCCAGACGGGAGACCTGAGCTTGCGAGATACCCATAGCCCCGGCGACCTCCATTTGGGTCTTTCCGTGGTAAAACCGCAGAGAAAGGATTTGTCGTTCCCGGTCATTCAGATTCTGAAAGGCATTTTGCAGCGTGATATGCTCCATCCAGCTGTTCTCAGTGTTTTTTCGGTCCCGGACCTGATCCATTACGGTCAGAGGATCGCCGCCGTCGGAATACACCGGATCATAAAGACTCACCGGCGCGCACACTGCATCCAGGGCTTCCGAGACATCTTCTGCGGGAATGTCCAATTCCTGGGATATCTCTTCCAGCGTTGGCTCTCTGCCCAGCCGCAGCAGGAGACTTTCCTTGCACTGCAGCACCTTGTAGGCTACGTCCCGGATGGAACGGCTGACTCGGATGGCGCTGTTGTCCCGCAGATAGCGCCGGACCTCACCGGCAATCATTGGCACGCCATAAGTGGAAAAACGGACATTTTTGGTGGGGTCAAAATTGGAAATGGCTTTGATCAGCCCAATACAGCCTACCTGAAACAGGTCGTCGGGACTCTCGCCCCGTTTATCAAAACGTTGGATCACGGAAAGTACCAACCGCAGGTTGCCTTCTATCAGTGCTTGGCGGGCATTTTCGTCGCCAGTTTTTGCTTTTAAGAGAAGTTCGTCCATCTGGGCGGGGGACAGTGTTCTTAGCCGGGCGGTGTTTACACCGCAGATCTCTACTTTTCCCTGCATGGTGTCCTCCTGGGTGAATGAAGTTACAACCAGTATTTCCATTCTTCGGGGAAAGATACCTCTTCGCGCTTTGTGGATTTTTCACAAAGATTTTTGACTCAAAAGGGAAACCACCACCGAAAATCGGACACCAAGGACAAAAATGTGAACTTTTTTGAGAAAAAAGCGCCATAATTTCTGCCCGAAAAATGTTTCCGTAACACGTATTTTCTGTATCCGGTTTTCTTAAAAAAGCCTGGAAAAGTTTGGAACTCGAGATCCTGCGCCTTGGGGAAAAACCGGAAATTCCTGTTGAAAACCAAGAGTTTTCCACATTATCCACAGGTTTTTCCACAGGCAAAGCTTTGCGTAAAAAGTTCGGAATCATTTTTATGCAGTTAACATAAGTGATTTCGACAATTTTTTGCAAAATACCTACTTTTCCGACACACATCATTTTTACAATGCCAAAAACTGGGCACAGAAAAAAACACTTGACAAGGTTTTTGACACTGCTGGCGGAAAAAATCCCGAAAAAATTTTAAAAAAGGGATTGATTTTATGGGAAAATAGCGGTATAATGCGTAACTGTATGAACAAAGATGAGAACAGGAGGTGTAACAATGCCCAATATCAAGTCCTCTAAGAAGGATGTCCTCTCTTCCAAGATTGCTTATGAGAAGAACAAGGCCAACAAGTCCGAGCTGAAGACCAACCTGAAGAAGTTTGACGCAGCTCTGGAGTCCGGCGACAAGGCTGCTGCTGAAGCTGCTTACAAGGTTGCTGTTGTTTCTGTTGACAAGGCTGTCCAGAAGGGTCTTCTGCACAAGAATAATGCTGCCCGCAAGAAGAGCAGCCTGACCCTGAAACTGAACAAGCTGGCCTGATATCTCTGAAAATATCTCCCTCCCGACTTTACGTCGGCGGGGAGTTTTTTCATTTTCTGCGGCGGATCTTTTGGCACATCTGTGCACAACACAAGCTTTGAAGGATACCGCACAGTGATAATGTAGGGGACGGAAACCCCTTTCCTCCAATCGTGTACAAACAGAAGGATAAACAGAAATTTGCTATTTTTTTTCATATGTGCTATACTGACGCAAAAGGGGTGAGTATATGGCAAAATTATCCGATCCGATCACCATATTAAAAGGCATTGGCCCGGCCAGGGCAAAGCAATTCAATAACTTGAATATTGTTACCCTTCAGGATCTGATTTGCCATTTCCCCCGGGGATATGAGGACAGGACCAAGCTTACTACCATCGATAAGCTGGAGGTAGATACGCCGGCTTGCTTCAAAGCGATAGTGATGAACACCCCCAAAACGGCCCACATCCGCAAAGGCTTGGATCTGACAAGGGTACAAGTTGCGGACCATACTGCCCGGCTGACCATTACCTTCTTTAATAATAAGTATGCGGCAGAGCAGCTGCGCTATGGGCAGGAGTACGTTTTTTACGGCGCGGTATCTGGTGACTTCGTCGGCTACAGCATGACAAATCCCATATTTGAAGCGTTGACCTCCCAGCCGGTGACCACCAGGCGGGTGCTGCCGATCTATCCGTTGACGGCGGGGCTGACCAACGCGGCGGTACTCAAAGCGGTGCGGCAGGCGATGGCCATCTGCGATGTGCCGGAGGAGATCATCCCGGAATCGGTACGGCAGGCGTATGGCATTTTGCCGGCGGAGCGGGCCTACTATGCCATCCACGAGCCGGCCTCTATGGCAGAGGCGGAGCTGGCAAAAAAACGGCTGATCTTCGAAGAATTTTTTGTGTTTTCCGCAGGCCTTTCCCTGATGCGGACGGCCCGGGCCCAAAAGGCGGTCAAAGCCTATCAAAATGTGGACCTGATGCCCTTTTACAGAGCGCTGCCCTTCCATCTGACCGGTGCGCAAAATCGGGCAATCGGCGAGATCACAAAGGATCTGTGCAGCGGTGCGCCGATGAATCGGCTGGTGCAGGGTGATGTGGGAAGCGGCAAGACTATGGTGGCTGCGGCAGCGGCATACTGCACTATTAAGAACGGTCACCAAACGGCACTGATGGTGCCGACAGAAATTTTGGCGGAGCAGCATTACCACTCGTTAAGCAAGTTGCTGGAGCCAATGGGCATATCCGTGGGGTTGCTGACCGGTTCTATGACCCCCAGGCAGAAAACGCAAGTCCGGCAGGCCATTCGCGATGGCAGGCTGGATCTGACCGTTGGAACCCACGCACTGCTGTCGGATGCTACCGTATTTTCGGATCTGGGCTTGGTGATCACCGACGAGCAGCATCGCTTTGGCGTTCAGCAGCGTTCCAAGCTGTCGGCCAAGGGAGAAGATTCCCATCTGCTGGTTATGTCAGCCACACCCATTCCCAGAACGCTGGCACTGATCCTTTACGGGGATCTGGATGTGTCCGTTATCAATGAACTGCCGCCTGGCAGAGAGCCGGTGGATACCTTTCTGGTCAACGAAAGCTACCGTGCCCGGATCAATGCCTTTATCCGCAAGCAGTATGCCGAGGGACATCAGAGCTTTATCGTTTGCCCTGCGGTGGAGGAAAATGAGGACTTAAATATCAAGGCAGCTACGGTTTGGGCGGAAACCCTGCAGAAAACCGTATTTCCGGATCTGAAGGTGGCGCTGCTTCACGGACAGATGAAATCTGCGGAAAAAGAAGCGGCAATGGCAGCCTTTGCCCGGGGTGAGGCGGACGTAATGGTGGCAACCACCGTGATTGAAGTGGGCGTGGATGTGCCAAATGCCACACTGATGGTCATTGAGGATGCAGACCGGTTCGGTCTTTCCCAGCTCCATCAGCTTCGGGGCAGAGTCGGTCGCGGCGGCAGCAAAAGCTATTGCATTTTAACCACGCACAACAAAAATCCGGAAACACAGCAACGGCTGAAAGCGTTCTGCAAGACCAATGACGGTTTTCAGATCGCGGAGGAGGACCTGAAAATGCGGGGCCCGGGTGATTTCTTCGGTTCCCGGCAGTCGGGGCTGCCCACCTTCCGTGTGGCGAATCTTTCTATGGATCTGCAGACTTTGAAGGATGCCCAGGCCGCATCTGCCTGCTGGATCGATACCGAAGGAACTGCAGATACCCCGGAGGCAAAAGCACTGCGCAGCCGTATCGGTGAACTGTTTACCCGTGCGGAAGGAACAATAAATTAGGAGGCAACAGAATGAAAAGAATCCTGTCAGTCAGTCTGTTTTTGCTGTTGGTGGCGGCTTTGGCGCTGCCGGTGTTTGCCAATACCTGCGGCGAGGAGATGACCTGGGCATATGCCGACGGTGTGCTGACCATTGCAGGCACAGGCCAAATGGACGATTTTGCAGGCAATGCGCCCTGGAGCGAATATAAAGACCAAATCGTAAAGGTGATCATTGGCGACGGCATTACCTATATCGGAGCCCGGGCCTTTTACGATTATGATGCGTTGACGGAAGTGGATTTTGGTAATACGATTTATGAGATCGGCGCCAAAGCCTTTTATTCCTGCGATGGGCTCGCATCCATCACATTGCCAGCCAGCTTTAAAGTATTTGGGGAAGAATCCTTCTACGGTTGCAAAAACCTGAAGGAGATCCACTGCGCCGGCAGCTTTCCCTCTTTCCGGCAGAACAGTATGTGGAATGTTTATACAAAGATCTATTATCCCGCAGAGCGCCCCTGGGGCGTACAGTACATCCAGCAGTTGGAGGAGGCTTTCCGGGGAAGAATCGAGTTCCTTGCCTCCGACGGTACAGACCATTATAATCCCACAGAACCCACAGAGCCTGCCCAGACGGTTCCTCCGGAGACCACGACGCTGCCTACGGAGCCCACGGAGCCGGCAACACAGCCCACGGAGCCGGCAACACAGCCTACCACGCCGCCTACCACAGAATCCACGGCCCCACCCACAACACAACCTGTTACAGAACCGGCCGCGGATCCTACTACCCAACCGATACCGACCCAGCCTCCTCAGCAATCCGGCGATACCGAAAAGAAAAGCAGTGTGCTCGTCACGTGCCTGCTGCTGTGTGCAGCGGCCTGCGCGATCATTGTAGTTATCCTGTTGGTCAAAAACAGCAGCAGTGGCGGAAAATATACGCAAAAGCGCCGCAGGAGATAATTTGTTTTTAATCCGTGCTTAAAACAATTTTAACAACTCCCGGGGAATTGGCTGAATTTGCCAAGCCTCCGGGGTTGTTTTTGCGCAATTATGAAAAATATTGAAAATACAACTTGTAACTTTCATAAAAATGTAGTAAAATAGTATAACTCTTATTGCGCCAATTTGACATTTTCCCATTTTTGGAGGTATATATTTATGGAAAAACCAATTGTATTGGTAATTATGGACGGCGTCGGCAAAGGCGACGGTGGCAGCGGTGACGCAGTTGCGGTTGCCAAAACACCTACACTGGATGCGCTGCTTGCAACCTGCCCCCATACTTACCTAAAGGCTCACGGTACTGCCGTCGGCCTGCCCAGCGATGAAGATATGGGCAATAGCGAAGTTGGTCACAACGCCCTTGGCTGCGGCCAGGTCTATTCTCAGGGTGCCAAGCTGGTTGGTGAGTCCATTGAAAACGGTGCGCTCTATGCCAGCAATACCTGGAAGGTGTTGGTTGCCAACGCCAAAGACAAGGCAATGCACTTTATGGGCCTTTTGTCCGACGGAAATGTTCATTCCAACATTTCCCATCTGATCGCTCTGCTGAAGCAGGCCCACGCGGAAGGCGTAAAGAAGGCGTACTGCCACATCCTGCTGGATGGCCGTGATGTTCCCGCAACCTCTGCGCTGGAGTATGTTTCTCAGCTGGAGGATGTGCTGAAGGAATTGAATACGGAAGGCTGTGACTATGCCATCGCTTCCGGCGGCGGCAGAATGCAGGTGACTATGGACCGTTACG
>CAYVSU010000089.1:0-6435 GCA_964454215.1 uncultured Oscillospiraceae bacterium
AGATCACCTCCAAGGGCAAGGGCGGTATGTCCGGCGACTGCGTGTTTGACGAAGTTGAGCCCATTGTGGACGCTATCACCCCCGTACCCGGCGGTGTTGGCGCTGTGACCACCAGCGTTCTGATGAAGCACGTGGTGGAAGCCGCTGAAAAGATCTGATT
Source organism: uncultured Oscillospiraceae bacterium (assembly GCA_964454215.1). Lineage (GTDB taxonomy): Bacteria > Bacillota > Clostridia > Oscillospirales > Oscillospiraceae > Faecousia. Next base: position 161 of record CAYVSU010000089.1, read on the forward strand.
TTATACGCTTCTCTGTATGACTGACGGGTAAAAGCGGATCACCGCTGTGGAGTACAGAAGAAAATTTGCCGACCGTCTGGGCAATTCGAACACATTGGGCTCGGATTGCCCAGATTTTATTACTTGAGGTGTCCTATGAAAAAAATGAGAAATCTGTCCGAAAGCAACTTTCTAAAGCTGTTATTTGCCTTTCTGTCTGCCTGCTTTCTGATTGCCGCTGTTTGTATGCCTGACCGGAGCAGTATGTTTTCCGGTCTTTGGAAGATCGTGAGCAGTCCCAGCAAGATCTCCACCAACTATTTCTCTGTTGGCGGCTTTGCCGGTACCTTCCTGAATATGGGCTTGGTGGCACTGATCTGCACGCTGCTGTATGTCTGCCTGGGTTCCACCGTCAATAATGTATCCACTTTGGCATTCATTTTGACTTTAGGCTTCTGCTCTTGGGGAATCAACATTATCAATATGTGGCCCTCTATGCTGGGTGTGCTGCTGTACTGCCTGGTAAAAAAGGAAAAGACCGGTGCGATGGTTAACGCAATGCTGTTTTCCACCGGTATCGCTCCGCTGATCACTGACCTGATGATTCGTTATCCCTACACGGAAGTCGTGGGCTTTAATCTGCCGGGTGTTGGTTTGGCGTTGGTGATTGGTCTGCTGATCGGCTTTTTCCTGCCAGCAGGCCTGACCCACTCCCCCAAGGTACATAAGGGCTTTGACCTGTACTCCGCGGCGCTGCCCATCGGTATGATGGCCTTCCTGCTGAATGCTACTTTGTTCAAAACGATGGGGCTGGATGTAAACGCACTGAGCGTCGGTGGCGATATAAGCGTTGCCTCTGCTGCCATTGTAAATATCTTTTGCTGCGTGGTATTTAGCCTGTGCATTCTCTTTGCCTTCCTGCTGGGCTGCAAGCCCAAGGATTACTGGCAACTGCTCAGCGACCCTGCTACCGTCACCAATTTCTCCTCCACCTACGGCAACGCCACCTTCCTGATGAATATGGGCGTATACGGTCTGTTTATTCTGGGCTACTACAATCTGATCGGTGCCAGCTTCAACGGCGTTACCTTTGGCATCATCTTCTGTATGCTGGCCTGCTGCAATTCAGGCTCCCATCCCGGCAATGTATGGCCTATTATGCTGGGTTATGCCGTAACATCTACCGTGTTCGGTTGGCTCGCTCCTCTGTTGGGCGGCAATTTCACCTTGCGTGTCAACGCCCAGGCAATTATGGTTGGTCTGTGCTATGCCAACGGTCTAAGCCCTATTGCTGACAAGTACGGCTGGCGGTTTGGTTTTCTGGCGGCAGCGTTACACTACCTGCTGGTCACTTCTGTTCCCGCGCTTCACGGCGGCTTCTGCCTGTATAACGGCGGCTTTACCGCTGCACTGATCTGCCTGATCTTGGTTCCCGAGCTGGAAAAATTCACCAAAACCAAGGACGAACGGAAAGAAGGACGGCTGGCCAGAAAACATCAAGCATAATGAAAATTCCCGCTCGGCTGAGCGGGAATTTTTTATCGTATTTTTTTGCCGTTTAAAACAGCTTCTGTTAGCTTATCGCCGTAATAGCGCAATGTCAAAAGGAAAAAGGGTGCATTGCTCCACAGAAGATCCAGAAAAATCTGGTCGCCCTCCCACTTGGGAAGGTCGTTCAGAAATTCCCGACTGACCCAGCGAAGTTCTCCTTCGCTGCAATCCGTTAACTCGCCTTCAAAGCCGTCAGCGGTAAACAGATACATAAATTCGCCTTGGCCTTCCTGCTCTGTCAAAAATGTCACCACACCCCGGCATTGCCAGGAGGTCAGTGTCAGTCCCGTTTCCTCTTTTGCTTCCCGCAAAAGGCATTCATCCGGACTTTCCTCTCCCTCGAACTTGCCGCCGATACCGATCCACTTATCCTGATTGATATCGTTCTTCTTTTTGGTCCGGTGGAGCATCAGCACCTGCTCTCCCCGGGTGATATAACACAGTGTTGTATTTTGCATAGCTTTACTTTTTCTGCATCAGGGAGATAGCGTGGTACAGATTTTTTACTTTGATCTCATCGTGTCCTTCTTCCTTTTCACCGTCCAGAGTCCAAGGCATATTCTCAGGGGCGTAGATCTTCAACTTTCTGGTGGTAACAAAGGTCAGCATCTTGCAGTTATAGGTCTGCTTCTGCAAAGCAGAGATGCACTCGCCCAGCTCCAGCATATTCTTGGGTGCCCGAACCAACAGTAATTCGAATACACCATCTGCCATATCCACAATTTTGGGATCCAGCGTTAAAATACCGCCTACAGAAGTGGAGTTGCTTACAGCACCGAAGATAAAATCATCCTCGATCACCCGGTCATCTTCCAGTTCAATACGGATATGCTCCTTACGGATCTGGGACAGTTCAGAAATGCCGCTGAGCACATACGCCAAATGACCCAGCACATTTTTCACGCTCTGGGGTGTGGCATAAGATGCCTTGGTAAATGCGCCAAAGGAAGCCACATAGCAGAAATACCGATTACCAAACAAGCCAATATCATAAGGATACGGCTTACCCTCCGCAATGGCCTTTGCCGCCTTGATCACATCTGTGGGGATCTTCAGACTGTTGGCAAAATCATTGGTAGAGCCACAGGGTATATAGCCCACAGGCACACGGCAATCGCTTTTCAGCAAGCCTGCCACCATCTCATTAAATGTACCGTCACCGCCGGCGCAGACGATCAGATCCACTTCCTCTGCCCATTTTTCCACATAGTTCACCGCGTCACCGGGACCGGCAGTCATATATGTCAGCACATCATAACCTGCCCGGTTAAAAATGCCGATTATATCCGCCAAATACCGATTTACCCTTCGCTTACCCGCGTAAGGATTCACCACAAACAGCATTTTTTTCACTAAAAATCGCCTCACAAATTGCTTTTTTCACATGCTGCAATCCATTATATCACGATAAAATATTTTCGCAAGCTGTCTGCGAAATGTTTTTGTTTTGTTTCTGCGTTTATTTACAATATATTTACTTTTTCTTATACAGCACCCGGATAGCGTTAAGAACACAGAGCATCGCCACACCGCTGTCGGCAAACACCGCCGCCCACATAGATGCGTGACCCGTCAGTCCCAGGACCATAACAACGAGCTTGACCGCCAAGGCAAACACCACATTTTCCACTGCAACGCGTTGCGTGGAAGCGGCAATTTCCAACGCCTGAGGAATCGCGGAAATCCGGTTGGTCATAAATACCACATCTGCTGCCTCAATGGCCGCATCCGCACCGCTGCCCATAGCCGCACCCACATCTGCACCGGACAGTACCGGGGCATCGTTGATGCCGTCACCTACAAACATAACAGGACCGTACTTTTCCCGGATCTTTTGCAATGTTTCCAGCTTTTCATCCGGCAGCAAGCGGGCATATACATTGTCTATACCCGTCTGTGCCGCCACTGCCGCTGCCTCCGCATGTGCGTCACCGGTCAGCATCGCTGTGGCAATGCCGTGTTCCTGTAATGCTGTAACAGCAGCTTTGGCATCCGGCTTTAAGGTATCGGAAATACAGATCCTGCCCGCCAAAATTCCGTCCACTGCCACAAAAACCCATGTACCGCCCGTTTCTTCCGCTTTCGCGGCGATACCGTATTGCGCCATTAGTTTTTCATTGCCGCAGAGAATCTGCTTGCCATCCACCCGGCCGCAAATACCGTGTCCCGGGATTTCTTCCAGCTCTTCCGCCAAAGAAAGGGAGAGTCCCATTTTTTGTGCCTGTGAAAGAATGCTGGTCGCGATGGGATGCTTGGAAGATGCCTCGCAGCTGGCGCACAACCGCAAGATCTCCTCCCCGCCCTGAACTTCCTGAACGGAAAAATCACCTTTTGTGACAGTTCCTGTTTTATCCAGTGCCACCGCTTTGATCTTCGCCAAAGCCTCGATGGACGCACCGCCTTTGAACAGGATGCCCGTTTTACTGCCCGCGCCAATGCCGGAGAAAAACGCCAAAGGCACGCTGAGCACCAAAGCACAAGGGCAGCTCATAACCAAAAAGGACAGGGCTGTATATACCCAATAGTTCCATTCCCCCGTAACCAGCGACGGGATCACTGCCACAGCAACAGCCGTAAACACCACCACAGGAGTATACACCCTGGCAAAGCGGGTAATAAACCGGTCCAGCTTCGGCTTGCTGGCAGCAGCGGTTTCCACACTGTTGAGGATCCGGGTAACCACAGACTCTTCCAGAGGCTTTTCCACCCGGATCACCAGCCTGCCAGACAAATTGACGCAGCCAGAAGTTACCTCTTCGCCCGGCTTCACCGCCACCGGCACCGGCTCGCCAGTGATAGGTGCAGTATCCAGACGGCTCTCGCCGGAAATGACGATGCCATCCAGCGGGATCCGGTCACCGGATACCACAACGATCTCATCCCCGATTTGTGCCTGGCCAGCGGGAATTACTGCGCCGGAAGTCAGCTGCACCACCTCGGGCCGCATATCCACCGCATCCATAATGTTCTTGCGACTGCGCGCCACCGCTTTGTGCTCAAAAAACTCGCCAATGCGGAAAAACAGCATTACGCCAACAGCTTCCGGATATTCGCCAATGATAAAAGCGCCAATGGTGGCAATGCTCATCAGAAAATTCTCGTCAAAAATCTGACCCCGGAGTATGTTTTTGCCCGCTGATGTCAGAATATCCCAACCCAGAATCAAATATGACGCCACAAAGGCCACAATAGAAACCGGTAATCCGGTATTTAACACGTCCAGCAGCAATCCTGCCGCAAACAGAGCCGCACCCAGCAAAATAGCCGGCAGTTCGCTTTTTTCCTTCTTACGGGAGTGATCGTGATGATGGTCGTGATGGTGATCGTTCCCGCAGCTGCATTCTTCATCGTGATGGTGGGTGTTGTGGGAATGCTCCACAGAAAGAAACTGGATATCCGGCTCGATCTGCCGGGCTGCTTCCAAAACCTGAGAAAGGATCTCGTCCGGATCGTCTGCCGTTAAGCGCAGCTGCATTGTGGAAAATGTAATGACCGCATCAGCCACACCGGGCAGTTTGCGGATTTTCTCCTCCGCTTTTGCTGCGCAGTTGGCACAATCCAAATTCTCGATGTGATATGTTTTCTGCATAGTATTCCTCCGTTCGAATTTACATATGAGCATTTATTCATTTGTTTTGTTATAGTATATTCCCTATTGACCATTTTGTCAATAGGGAATTAAAAATGTTTTTTGCAGCGCAATGGAAAGGATAAAAATGTCATTCCGGAGCCCTGCGGGGGCAATTCACTTTCTAAGAACCTGATTGCAACACGTTTGCTGCACGCAACAATTATTTAGCATTCTATATCCATCCGGGATTCCAGGTACATTTCTTTCCCTGTAATGGGGTGGGAAAATTCCAGCGTTTTAGCGCAAAGGCACTGGCTTTTCAGCATCAATTGTTCCGAATGTCGCTTCGATTCGTGGCTTCCATACTGCGGATCACCCAAAATTGGAAAACCCATAAACGCGCAATGGACGCGCAGCTGATGGGTACGACCGGTGACGGGTCGAAGCTCCAGTTTCCATAATTTGTCTTTTCGTTCCAAAACACGGTATTCCGTCACAGAAGGTTTGCCGTCTGGACGGATCTCCCGCAAAAGGCTGGGTAGGGGCTTCCGGGCAATAGGAGCCGATATCGTGCCTGATTCTTGGGTGGGGCCCCCAAATGTCAGAGCGTGATAGGTCTTTTGAACTGCAGTTTGCTGCAAAAGGCTGTGAATATGGGAATTTTTTGCCAAGAGGACGATGCCAAAGGTATCCCGGTCCAACCGGGTCAACGGATGAAATGCAGTCCGCTGGTTCGTTGCCTGATAGTATCCCAAAACCAAGTTTGCCAATGTGCCGGTATTCTGCGACCGGGACGGATGGATCAGCATTCCCGCAGGCTTATCCACCGCCAGCAGGTATTCATCTTCATATAGGATCACCAAATCCCCCTTTTCCGCCGGATAGTCCGGCTGGGGTTCCTGCAGACGAACTGTAATAGTATCGCCCTGCCGGACAGAGAAGTCCGTATGCTCCGGTTGACCATTGACTAAAATAGAACCGTTCCATTTTAGCCGGTTCATCAGTCCCATGGACATTTTCATTTCTCCCAACAGGAAAGACGACAGCCGCCCCTCCCGCCGGGCAATGTGCTCCATCTCCATTTTTTGTCATCTCCTTTTACAAAAAGACCCTGCCATATTGAACTGCCCCAGTTTGTGCGGACAGCACAAAAAAGCCCCTATGTAGGAAATAT
>CAYVSU010000090.1:0-6251 GCA_964454215.1 uncultured Oscillospiraceae bacterium
ATCCCTTTGTGGATTCCAAGGGCAACTTCGGTAAGGTCTATTCCCGGGATATGGCATATGCCGCAGCCCGTTACACGGAAGCCAAGTTGGATGGCATCTGTGCAGAGCTGTTTAAAGACATTGACTCGGATACTGTAGATATGGTGGACAACTACGATGCCACTATGAAAGAGCCCAGCTTGCTTCCTACCACATTCCCCAATGTGCTGGTATCAGCCAATCAGGGCATCGCGGTCGGTATGGCCTCCAACATCTGTTCCTTCAACCTGAAAGAGATCTGCGATACCACCATAGCGTTGATGAAGAATCCGGAACACGATATTTTGGAGACCTTGCCGGGCCCGGATTTTTCCACCGGCGCGGAGCTGCTGTTTGATGAAGCTACTACCCGGGAGATCTATTCTACCGGCCGGGGCAGTTTCAAACTCCGGGCAAAGTGGCAGTATGTCAAGGATGGCAACCGCATCGAGATCACGCAGATCCCTTATTCCACTACCTCTGAAGCGATTATGGATAAAGTGGCGGAATTGATCAAAGCGGGTAAGATTCGGGAAATTCAGGATATGCGTGATGAAACGGATCTGGGCGGCCTGAAGCTGACCATTGATCTAAAGCGTGGCGTAGAGCCGGAGAAACTGATGCAAAAGCTGTTCCGGCAGACCTCATTGCAGGATAGCTTTGCTTGCAATTTCAATATTCTCATTGCCGGTATGCCCAGGGTTATGGGCATTGGCGAGATCTTGGAAGAGTGGACTGCCTGGCGGACGGAATGCGTAATGCGGCGGCTGTATTTTCAGGTTCAGAAAAAGGAAGACCGACTGCATCTGCTGCGGGGCTTGGAGCGGATCTTGCTGGATATCGACAAGGCTATCCGCATCATCCGGGAAACGGAACTGGAAAATGAAGTCATTCCCAACCTGATGATCGGCTTTGGGATTGACGAAGTCCAGGCAAATTATGTGGCAGAAATCAAGCTGCGCAACATCAATAAGGAATACATTCTCAAGCAGACCAAGGCGATTTCTGAGCTGGAAAAGGAGATCGCAGAGCTGCGCAGTACTCTCAAGAGCCGGCAAAAACTGCAGAATGTGATCATTAAAGAATTAGAAGCCGTTTCCGAAAAGTATGGAAGACCCAGAAAAACGGAGATCATTTATAATATGAGCCAGATCCAGCCGGAAACGGAAGAAGATGACACACCCGATTACCCGGTGACCCTGTTTGTTTCCAGAGAAGGCTACCTGAAGAAAATCACCGCTCAGTCCCTGCGGATGAGCGGCGAACAGAAATTCAAGGAAGGCGACAGCCTTGCGTTCTCCACGGAAACCAACAACAAGGCAGAAATTTTGGTGTTCACCGATAAATTCCAGTGCTACAAATCCAGACTTTCCGATTTTGACGACGGAAAGGCATCCCAGTTAGGCGATTATTTGCCCCAAAAGTTGGGCTTTGAACCGGAAGAAAAGGTGCTGCAGGTGCTGCTGCCGGTCGATTATAAGGGATTTGTGTTGTTCTTCTATGAAAACGGCAAGGTTGCGAAAGTACCGCTGAGCGCATATGAGACCAAGACAAATCGCAAAAAACTGACCGGTGCTTATAGTGAAAAGAGCCCCTTGAAGACGGCAATGGCACTGCAGGCTGATGAACAGGTGGCGGTATACTCTACGGATGGCCGGGCAGTGATCTTCTCCACCGCCCAGCTGCTGCCTAAGACGACCCGCAGCACCCAGGGCGTAAGCGTTATGTCCCTGAAGAAAAAAGCGGCGCTGCGCCACGCGGCAACAGCAAAGGACAGCGGCATCGTCAACCAAAGTCGCTATCGTACCCGGACACTGCCCTCTGCCGGCGCTATCCTCAAAGAGGAAGATTCCCCGGAAAAACAGGAGCGCTTTGAAATTTGATATTCGGAGTGAAATATGAATAAAACTTGGAATACGATCTTATGGTTCGGCAAAATTGCAGTGGGCTGCCTGCTGTTTGCGTTGGGATTCGATCTGTTTTTGGTGCCAAATGACTTAAATGCCGGCGGCATTTCCGGTCTGGCAATGATTGCGGCCTATCTGACCAAGCTTGGGCAAGTGGGTACAATTACCTTGTTGCTGAATTTGCCGTTGTTTATTATTGGTGGTGTAAAAGTCGGCAAAAAGTTTTTTATCGGTTCTTTGGTGGGAATGATCGTCAGCTCTGTTGGATTGGATGTACTGGCGCTGCTGCCCACGCCAACCGTTGAGCCGCTGCTTGCGGCGCTTTATGGCGGTGTTATCTGCGGCGTTGGTTTGGGTATGGTGTTTGCCGCCGGCGCTTCCACCGGTGGCTCGGATATCATTGTCCGTCTGCTAAAAATGCGCTGGCAGCACATTCCCATTGGAACCATCAATATTGTATTTGACCTGACAGTTGCCACATTGACTGGCCTGGCATTTCAGGATGTGACCAAGGCAATGTACAGTGGTGTTGCCATTTTCGTCACCGGGCAGGTGATTGATGCGGTGGTTTACCGATTTGACTATTCCAAGGTGGCGCTGATCATTACGAAGGAACACGAAGAGGTTGCGAAGCAAATCGATCTGCAGTTGGACCGCGGTGCCACGTACCTGTATGGCGAAGGATCTTACAGCCGGGAGAATACAAAAGTCGTGCTGACAGCGGTGAAGCGTCAGCAGGTGGCGGAGTTGAAACGGCTGGTGGTAGAGATCGATCCCAATGCCTTTATTATCGTACAGGAGGCACACCAGGTGCTGGGCGATGGTTTTTCCCGGTACAGCAAAGATTCTTTGTAAAGAGAAAGGAGGATCCTTATGCGAAGAATGATCGGGCTGTGTTTGGCGATGTGTATGCTGCTCAGCGGCTGCGCCGGTATTTTTGACAGCAGCTATGTCTATGAAACGCCCCATCAGGAGGAATCCTCCAAAACAGAGCAGGATTCTGTTTACGCTGCGGATTACAGCGAGCTGCTGGAAGCTTTGGCGGCGCTGACAGAGGAGGGAAATAAGTCGGGCATTATCTTTGTTCCCCAGTATGACCAAAGCTTGCTGGAAACGGATATGCCGCGGGCGGTAACTGAAACCCAGGAAAAAAACCCTATCGCGGCCTACGCGGTGGATACGATTCAGTGGGAACTGGGTACAAACAGCGGACTTAGCGCCATTGCGGTGGATATTTCCTATATCCACGATAAGTCGGAAATCAAGAAGATCCAGAAAGCGTCCGATATGGAGACGGCGAAAACACTGATTGGCGAGGCGTTGGACAATTGCGATGCCGGCGTGGTGCTGTATATTGAAGAATATGAAAATGCGGATTTTGCCCAAATTGTAGATGACTACGCAGATGCCAATCCGCAAACGGTGATGGAAACGCCCCAAACAGCGGTGAACATTTATCCGGAAACAGGAAGTGTCCGGGTGGTAGAACTCAAATTTGCCTACCAGAACAGTCGGGACACCCTGCGGACGATGCAGGCCCAGGTAAGTCCGGTGTTCCGTTCGGCGGTGCTGTATGTCAGTGGTGATGCGGAGGATAATCGAAAGCTTTCCCAACTGTATTCCTTCCTGATGGAACGCTACGAATATAAGATCGAGACTTCCATCACCCCGTCTTACAGTTTGTTGAGCCACGGTGTCGGCGACGCGAAAACCTTTGCGGTGGTATATGCGGCTATGTGCCGGGCGGCGGGATTAAACTGCCTGGTTGTAACCGGCACCCGGGCGGGTGAACCATGGTACTGGAATTTGGTGGAAGATGCCGGAAATTACTACCATATAGATCTGCTGATAAGTGGCACTTTCCAGGAATTGACGGATGTGGAAATGGAAGGCTATGTTTGGGATTATTCGGCATACCCTGTTAGTCAGCGGCCAGAGGAGATCCCGCAGACACAGCCGCCGGAAACCACAGCGGCAGACGAAGCATAATAAAAAAGACGGTGTCACAAGACACCGTCTTTTTGCGGTTATTCAGTATCGGGTGGCCCTTCCGCACGTACATTGTCATAGATAAATCGGTAGTAATCCGTGTTCAGAATGTCAACGGAAACGCTGTACTTGGTTTGCACCAGACGGACTAAGTTATTCAGGTAGTTTTCCGGCAGCTCGCTTTCGTCCACAAGGTACTGTGCCTTGCCGGAACTGGCATTGAACCAAACCTTATCCGTAAAGAAACTGTAGTCCCGAAGGATGGCGATATGGGTGCCGTCGGAGAAAACGTCGGTGCCGGCCAGCATTCTGGAATCGTATTCAAAACCCCAAAGGTTCAGCACCGTTGGCAAAATGTCTGCGTTGCAGCAATATTCATCTACGATGATATTCTCTTCCATACCGCCGACCCAGAAGATCAGGGAGGACTTAAACTTGGTGAAGTCATCGACGGTGTAACCAACCAGGGTGGAATATTGCTTATTTGTCAAACCGTAGGGGAAGTGGTCACCGGCAATGACGATGGCAGTTTTATCGGCGATTCCGGCTTCTTCCAGTCGTTCCATCAGGTAAGCGATTGCCTTTTCCAACTCAATATGGCAGCTGAGGTATGCCTTGCAGGCCTCGGGCATATCCAGGTCCTCCACATACTCCCAGTTTCGCTCGGCAATCAGGTTGGTTTCCTTGTCGTAAACATAGTGACCGGAGAAGGTCATATAGTATGCGTGGAACTGTTCCATTGTGATATAGTCATCTACGGACTGGGTCATCATTTCATAGTCAGAAGAGGGCCAGCTGGTGGTGAATTTCATACCGGCATTCATAAACTTCATCGTATAGCCCATATTTGCGTGGGTCTGCTTCCGGGAATAGTAGCTGCCGACATAATTGTGATAGCCGTAGGTTTCAATGCCCTTTTGCTCCGTGAAGATGTTGCCAAGCGCATAGGGCAGATAGTTTTCAATGGATGCCTTGAAGCTGGCATCCTTTTTGCCCCTAGTTCCGTCGGGGTACAGTCCCAGACACATCGTGTATTCACCGTCAGTGGTGACGTTGGGGAAGGTGTTGTAGTAATTATTGAAGATAATACCCTGATTTGCCAACCGGTACAGAGTGGGTGTCAGGTCAGGGTCAAGGGCTGCTGTGGAAAAACTTTCCGCGCAGATGTAAATCAGATTGTAGTCTGCCAGCATACCGGTGTATTCATTCTTTTGTGTACCAACCAGACTGTTAAAGTAGCCATTCAGCGCCTGAATTGTTTCGTTATCCGTCAATCCGTTCAGTGTATTAAAGTCAATATCCAGGACGTTGTATTCAATGGGCGGCTCAGTGGGAACGGTGACGGGTGCGTCAGATGTATCTGGGGGGGGTGCAGAAGTATCCGCATCGGGGACGGATGGACTCTCTATGGGCTGCGTAGTATTTTCGGGGATGTAGTAATCATTGCTGATATCGTTGCCATTGCTGTCGGCAGTAAACAGCTCCAGTCGGAAAGCGGTCAATAGACCAAACCGGTTAGTTGCCTGATCAATGGTGGTGCTGTTGTTGTGATAAAAATAGTGGGTGGAGAAATAGCCGGTTCCGCCGATCTGCAGGCACTGCAAGGTGATAATAAAGAAGACCAAAGCAGTCACAATCATTATTGTCCGGCATAGGTAATTGGTAGGCTTCAGCCATTTGCGGAAAAATTTGTGAAATACAATCAGTATCACCAGGGGAAGAAGAACCAACAGCACAAGGTGCAGATTATTCCAAATGGTCAGCAGTGTTTCCCGCCAAAAGGATGTGATGGCATCGCCACCCTGCTGAATCAGGGAAACGGAATAAAGGCTTCCGAAAACGAACTGGTATACCATTTGGCTTCCATACAGGATGATCAGCACCAAAGAAAGCAAAATGGTTACCGCATAGGACAATTGCCGGGGAACAAAGGATGCCAGCAGTGTCAGAGCCGCCGCGAAAGGAATGGTAAAGCCCAGGACATAGAGAAAATGTCCCGTAAAGGTATGAAAAGCGACCCAATGCAAGAGCGCTTCCAGATAGATCAGGGAGAAAAACCAAAAGAAAAACCAAACAACGGTGCGCACAGGAAGGTTGCGTTTTTCCATAGGGCGGCTGCTGCTTTTCAAAAGAGACACCTCCGGAGACAAATTACAAAATTCGACTTATTAACCAATATTTTACCACATTCATTCACTGAAATGCAACTATAAAACTGTGTGCGCAATCATAAATATCATAAAAACCGGTTAACGTCGGAAAAACAAAAGCATCTGCTTTTTATTCTTGGAGCGGGTGACGAGGCTCGTTTGCATTTTCTTCTCCTTCGGAAGGGAG
>CAYVSU010000091.1:0-5993 GCA_964454215.1 uncultured Oscillospiraceae bacterium
ACATATTGGGCTTGGGGGTGGAGATGTAGTCCTTAAACCGACCGGGCACCAGATTGAACATATCGTGAATGTGGCCTAAGACATTGTAGCAGTCGGGAATGGTATCCACCACCACCCGGAAGGCGTACAGATCGTATAGTTCATCCATCGTCTTACCCTGCAGCTGCATTTTGCGGTAGATGGAGTAAACGTGCTTAATACGGCCGTAGGTGGCGTTGTTGATGCCAACGGTGGTCAGCCGCTGGGTGATGGTGTCCTGAATGGTGTTCATAAAGGCTTCGTCCTGCTCTTTGTGTGCATTCAGGTAGTCCATAATGTGGTTGTAGTCTGCAGGATCCAAGTATCGCAGAGCGATATCCTCCAGCTCCCACTTGATCTTCTGCATACCGAGCCGGTGTGCTAGTGGGGCATAAACGTCCATCGTTTCCCGGCATTTGCTGATCTGCTTTTCGGGGGTTTGGTACTGCATAGTGCGCATATTGTGAAGCCGGTCGGCAATCTTGATCAGCACCACGCGGATGTCCTTGGACATGGCCATAAACATCTTGCGCAGATTTTCCATCTGCGCTTGCTCAGTGCTGGAGAAATTGGCACGGGTCAGCTTGGTAACGCCCTCCACCAATTCTGCCACAGTGCTGCCGAAATTCTGCTCAATATCATCGTGGGAGGCGTCGGTGTCCTCAATGCAGTCGTGCAGCAGCGCACCCAAAACAGCGTCCAGATCCAGGCCCATTTCCACCACGATCTGTGCCACTGCCAGGGGGTGGATAATGTAGGGAGAACCGTCTTTGCGCTTTTGGTCTTTATGTTTGAAAGTTGCGTAATATACCGCTTTTTCTACCAGCGCCATATCTGCGCTGGGCAGGTGGTTGGTGATGGTAGCGCACATATCGTTGTAGTGCTGCTCAAAGGTTTCCATTGATTTCAGCTCTCTTTCGCTTGCAGAAGAGTTTGCAGAGTTCGACTCCGGTTCAGGTCGGCTTTTTCATTGCCGGGAGTCAGGTGAATGGTTATGTATTTATGCATTCTGTGAATGCTCAAAAGGTCCACATCCTGGAAAATATCCAGGCAGGTCAGCAACTGCCCCAGGGTCAGAGGCGTTCCGGACCAGCGTACGATCTTTCGGCAAAGGCAGATGGGATCTTCCTGAATGTGTCCCAACCCGGCCAGATAGCGCCAAACCGTTGCAAGGGTGCTGCGTTCCGGCAGCAGCTTGGCGGCATCTGCGGCACAGATCACCCCGGAGCGCAGACCGGCATAGCCGGTGGTATCCGTATCACAGGGAACATTACAACTGGGACGGATATCCAAAATGTTCATTTGCGCGGCCCGCTCGCCCTTAAATTCATTGATTTGTGGATTGAATGCCACATCCACCAGATCGCCCGGCTCGATGGAGGCCGTCTCCGGGGTGGCGGAAAAGTAGATGGCGTTGATGATGTAGTTTCCACAGCGCAGCCGCAGGCGGGTATGCCGTCCGTTTCCTACCAGGCTGATCCGTTCAATGGTGAGGTTCTTCATCATCAGGACCGGTTTGGGGCAGCCATTGCCACAGGGTTCCAATGCGGAAAGGGAATCAATACCTTTTACACTCAGCAGCTCCGGGGTGATGGCACAGTCGATATCCAAAACGGTTCGGGGACCGGAATCGGAGTAATATTCGGCTGCCAGCTTGCAAACAGCTTCCCGGAACGGCGCGATTTGGCTCCGGGAAATAGTGAAGCCTGCTGCCAGCTCGTGACCGCCGTAGCTTTCCAGCAGCGGTGACAGGGTAGTCAATGCTGCGAATAGATTAAAACCGCCATAGCTTCGGGAACTTGCCTTGCCATGCTCTCCATCCAGGCAGATCAGGAATGTGGGACAGCAGTATTCTTCGGCAATACGACTGGCAACGATGCCCACCACACCTTGATGCCAGCTTTCGTCTGCTAAGACGATGGCATCGGGAATCTTGCCGGCGGGAAGCATAGAAATGGCTTCATCGTAAATTTGGGATTCCACTTGCTGCCGCTGGCGATTCAGATCACACAGCGCTTTTGCAAGATACTGTGCCCGCTCCGGATCGTCGGTCAAAAACAGCTCCACGGCAAGATCGATCTTGCCCATTCTGCCTGCGGCGTTGATCCGGGGAGCCAGCATAAAGCCAATGGTAGCGGCGCTGACGGATTCCGGTGCGCAACCGCATTCCGCCATCAGCGCAGCGATGCCGGGACGGCGTGTGCGCTTCAGTGATTCTAACCCCCGGGTCACAAAAACCCGGTTTTCTCCGTGTAGCGGCATCACATCAGCAACGGTGCCAAGGCAGACCATATCACCGTAGTCCCGCAGAACTTCTTCCTGAGAGCCGCAGAGTGCAGCGGCCAGCTTAAATGCCACTCCCACGCCGGAGAGGGTTTTGTGGGGATAGCCGCCGTCGATCCGATGCGGATCCACCACGGCAATGGCGTCCGGGAGGATATCCTTGCACTCGTGGTGGTCGGTAATAACCAGGTCAATGCCCAACTGCTTACAAAGCTGCGCTTCCTCCACAGCGGTGATGCCGCAGTCAACGGTGATGATCAGCTTCACGCCTTCCTGGTGGAGCTGATGGATGGCGATGGGATTTAAGCCATAGCCCTCCTCCAAGCGTCCGGGGATATAACTAATCACATTGGCACCGTAGCTGCGCAAAAAGGCAGTCAGCAGGCAGGTAGAGGTGATACCGTCCACATCATAGTCGCCAAACACAGCAATTTTCTCGCCCTGGGACATAGCAAGACCCACCCGTCCTGCGGCGAGATCCATATCCGTCATCAAAAAAGGATCTGGCAGGAGGGCGTTACAATTCAGATAGGCTTTTGCGGCTGCGGGAGTATTCAAACCACGGGCAGCCAGGATCATAGCAGTCAGCGGGGAGTAGCCCGCCGCCACCAGCGCGTTTACGGCGTTAGCTTCCGGCACCGCCGCATTCCAAATTCCATACTTCAAGACAATACACATCCAATATAACTTTTTCTGAATATTATAACAAATTAAACCGGATTACACAATAGCCTGAAGCATTTTTTGTTGTTTTTCCGCCAAAAAGGAAAGTTTTGTCATTTCTTGTTTGCGGCAGAAACAATTTGAAAAAGAGTTACAGCCAACAGCGGCGAGAAGATCATACCCAGCAACCCCCATATTTGGTAACCGGCATACATTGCAACCAGTGTCACCAGCGGGTCGAGACCCAACTGTCTGCCGATGAGCTTTGGCTCCAAAAAGGAACGGGCAAGCCACGCTGCGGCATAGATCCCCAGCAGGCCCACAGCCCGGACGGACTGCCCTTGCAAAAAGCAGACAATACTCCAGGGGATCAGAACTGTACCGGTACCCAGCACAGGAAGCGCATCCACCAGCGAGATCAGCGCCGCCCAGAGGGGCGCATAGCGGACCTGCAGAATCAAAAAACCGCCGGTCAAGATCAAAAAGGTGATGCCCATCAGTTTTGCCTGGGCGGTAAGCCAGGAGAAAATGTTCTTTTTCAACCGTTTAAGCCCATCCAGGATCTGTTGCTGCCGCTGCCCGGAAAGCTGCTGTTTCAGCCATTGCCGGATGGCAGGCAGCTTTGCGGAGATCATAAAGCTGGCCAGCAGCCAGGTGCCGAATCCTAAAGCGCTGTCCGGAATCTGTGTTACCACACCCGTGGCCGCGGTCAGCAGTCTGCCGGTAACTTGGTTGACAAAGGCAGTTCCGTCGGAAAAGAAATTCTCTACACTGCCTGACAGCAATTCTCCGGTGGAACCAGGGGCGCGGTGCGCCAGTGAAACCAGATAGTTTTCCAGAGAAGCCATTCCTTTTACTGCCGTTTCTTCCAATTCTGGCAGGATTCCGGAAAGCTGCCCCAGTTGCCGGACCAGTAATCCCAGCAGTGTGGCCAGAATTAGAAACGCTACACCCAAAGCGATGATGATCCCTGCTCCTGCGGCCACTGCCCGGGGAAGATGCAGCCGCTTTTGGAAGACGGAAACCAGCGGCTCTGCGCAGAGCGCCAACACCGTCGCCAGCAGAAATGGCATTGCTATGGGCAGCAGAAACCGTGCCGACAGCCACAAAAACAGGATGCCCCCTGCCAAAATCAATGTTTTTCGGGGAAATGATGTGTTCATTGAAGACTCCTTCCATTTTAATGCCAGAATAGGCTTGCTTTTTTTAAAATATATGTTACAATAGGCGTGTAATCAGCGAGAAAAATGTGGCAAATTATACAAAAAAATCTCTAGGAGGATGCCATATGCCTATTAAACCGAAGTATTATATTATTGAAGCCTCCGCGCTTCCCGAAGTGTTTTTAAAAGTGGCGGAAGCAAAGCGCCTGCTCTCCACGGGTGAGGCGTCCACAGTCAATGAGGCGACTCGTATGACGGACATCAGCCGCAGTGCATATTATAAGTACCGGGACGCCATTCTGCCCTTCCAAAATATGACCCACGGCAGAGTGATCACTTTCCAGTTTATGCTGCACGATGAACCCGGCGCGCTGGCTGCAATTCTGGCGCTGTTTTCGCAGCAGGAAGCCAATATCCTGACCATCAATTCCATCATTCCCAGCAACAGCTGTGCATTGGTCACCATTTCTTCTGAAACATCCAGTCTGTCTGTTACCTTGGAGGAATTTTTGCATCAGCTCAGCACGACTCCTGGTGTCATTAAGGCATCCATCCTCGCCGGTTAATTCGGACTTTTTACCGCTCTGCATTGACAGGGCGGTTTTTGCCTGCACTTTTTGTCGGCGAGTGGCGTAGAATGGTGCGGAGGTGATGAAAATGCGGATCATCCAAAAATATGGCGGAACTTCCCTTATGAACGGAGAACGGATCCGAAGCGCCGCCCGTCGGGTGGCAGACCTTGCCCATCAGGGGCACCAAATGATAGTGGTTGTTTCTGCTCAGGGACATACCACGGATCGGTTGATCGCGGATGCCGCTGATCTGTCGGAAGCACCACCTCAGCGGGAGATGGATGCGTATTTGGCGGCGGGGGAGCAGATGTCCGCGGCATTGATGGCGATGGCGCTGGAAGCAATGAATGTCAACGCGGTCAGCCTTACCGGATGGCAGGCTGGCCTGCTGACGGACAGGGAACACGGAAATGCCCAGGTGGTATGTCTGCAAAACCGTCGGATCGAGGAGGAACTGAAGCAGGGGAAAGTGGTTGTTGTAGCGGGTTTTCAGGGAGTGGACCAGGAAGGAAATATCACCACCCTGGGCAGGGGCGGCTCTGATACCACCGCTGTGGCTCTGGCGGCATTTTTGAAAGCAGATGTGTGCCAAATCTATACGGATGTGGATGGGGTCTATGATAAAGATCCCCGAAAGCATCCCGATGCGGTGAAGTATGACCGCATTGGCTATGACGAAATGCTTTTTCTTTCCAGGCAGGGGGCGCAGGTGCTTCACGATCGGTGCGTGGAAATGGGAAAGGCCTATGGTGTACCAATTTTGGTACTGTCTTCTTTCCGGAGCGGCACGGGAACACTGGTGACTGATGATATATAATCATATTTGCCACTTTTTTTCGGAATATTCCTCTGACTGTAAATGATTGTTTAGAGCAGTAAATAAGAAGTGTCATTGCGAGGAGCGAAAGCGATGTGACACACTCCTGTAAATTGCTACCATACCCAGCCGTAAGGGTCCACCCTGGGGTGCGGGCCTAACGGCCCCCGGAATGACATCCTTATACGTTACATTGTGCTGTGAACAATCAGTTTTCTTTCTAAAAAAGCATATAAAAATCTATTTTTTATCATAAAATACCCTTGACAAAGGGAAAAAACTGTGATAAAATGCCCGAGTAATAAAGAAGGCTGAACATCCGCCTCACCGTAAGCATAGGCAAAACGGTTAATATTCCACCTTTCCCAATGGGGAGATTTTGTGCGAGTATGCGGATGCTTTGGCATCCGCTTTTTTGTTTATTTATTGGAGGTGCTTACCATCGCAAAGTTAGATCATCAGCTCAATGAGGAGATC
>CAYVSU010000092.1:0-5667 GCA_964454215.1 uncultured Oscillospiraceae bacterium
CAACTGCCTTCTAAGCAGTAGGTCGGGGGTTCGAGTCCCTCCTGGCGTGCCATTTAGCAAATAACAGAATATGGTGGATATAGCACAGTTGGTTAGCGCGTCAGATTGTGGCTCTGAAGGTCGTGGGTTCGAATCCCATTATCCACCCCATAAAAAACACCCTCCGCAAATGCGGAGGGTGTTTTCGTTTCGGCGGGAGCAAGGCTGTCCGCCGAATGCTGCCTATGCCTATGAATATACGAAAACAGGCAGGTCGTTTTGACCTGCCTGTTTCTTATGCAATTTCACTGTTAAGGCCATCACGCATTTGCGGATGGGCTTTTATGCTTCCAATTTCATTTCCTGAATCCGTTTTGCAACGGTACATTCTTTTTCGTAAGGGCAGCTGCCAAAGTTACAGTCGGTGCTGATTTCGCAATCTTCTTGCTCGGCGCAGACCGTACGGCTGCTGTCTGTGCAGCGACAATAGCCGCTGAGAAATACTTCCCGGTACATATCAATCCTCCAAAATGCAGAAGCCCATAGGCGCCAAGGTCAGCCAATCCGGTGCCACATTCCGCAAATTATGGCCATACAGCAGCTTTCCGGCGGGGATATCCCAGTTTTCTCCGCTTCGGTTGACACAGACCCGAATGGTTTGTTCCCGATAAGAGCGGATGAAGGCAACCTTTTGCTCTGCGGCGTGCAGAAAGCGGATGTTGCCTAAGCGCAGAGCAGGGTGATCCTTACGAAGCTGACCCAGCACCCGGAAATGACTCAAAAGATCCGGGTTTTCCCGTCCCCAGGGGTAAGTGCGCCGGTTAAAGGGGTCTTTACAGCCTTCCATCTGGGCTTCGTCGCCATAGTACAGGCTGGGGCTGCCGGGAAGGGTATACTGCAGCACCGATGCCAGCCGCAGCCGCCGCAGGGCGGTGAGCAGTTGGGAATGGTTCAGTTTCACCCCGGCCAGTTTTGCCCGGTCACCCTCATAATCGCCGATGAGGTTGGTGAGGATCCGGGGTGTGTCGTGGGTGCCCAGCATATTCATATTGCAAAGCAGCACTTCGGGAGGATAGTTTTCCGCTATGGTCATAACCGTTTCCATTAGTCCACTGCCATCATCCCGATCCCGGAGGAAGTTCAAAATGGCGGTGCGGAACGGATAATTCATCACGCTGTCCAGCGTGCCGTCTGTAAAGTAGCGGGTGCGAATACCGTAGGAAATTTTGCTGGAGGCATCCTCCCATACTTCGCCCAACAGCAGTGCGTCAGGACGAAGCTTGCGCAGGTGCTGTTTTAGCGTGACCATAAACGCGTTGGGCAGTTCGTCTGCCACATCCAGCCGGAAACCGTCGCAGCCAGCATTCAGCCAGTGGGCTATGACGCTGTCTTTTCCCGTGATGATGTATTCCATAAAAGCCGGATCCAGCTTTTTCACCGTGGGCAGAGTGTCAAAATTCCACCAGGCGTTATATTGGTGGGGGAAATGGTAGAAAGTGTACCAGCTGTGGAAAGGGGACTGTTTGGACTGGTACGCGCCGATGCCGGGAAAATGACCGTACTTGTTGAAATACAGACTGTCAGAGCCGGTATGGGCGTATACGCCGTCCAGAATCACCTTGATGCCCCGGGCGTGGGCGGCATCGCACAGGGCGGAAAAATCTGCCATTGTGCCCAGCATTGGGTCAGGCGTTTTATAGTCGCCGGTATCGTAACGGTGGTTGGAAAAACTCTTTCCGATGGGATTCAGATAGAGAATGGTTACACCCAAAGAAGCGATATAGTCCATTTTTTCCGCGATGCCCCGGAAGTTGCCGCCGTAAAAGTCGTTGTTGAGGACAACGCCATGGTGGTCTGGGCGCCATTGCACTTCTTCATCCCAGTGTTCGTGGACGGTGTAGGGCTCCAATTTTCCGGTTAGGTCGCAGTCTCCGGACTTATAAAAACGGTCGGGGAACACCTGATAGATGGTTGCGCCACGGGCCCATTCGGGAGTTACAAAGTCTGGCGGAATGCAGGTGACCTGCCACAGATCGCCGGCTTCCATATTGGTATCGTCTCCTTGCTTAAAGAGATGGAAACAGTTATTGGGAGTGGTGATGCGGAAATAATAGAAGTAAAGACCCGGCTCTGCAATGGCGAAAGAGCCGGAAAACTGTTCATATAGCCCAACCTTCCGGTCCGGAGTCAAGAAAACGGAAAAGGCAGGGGAGTAATCATCCCAAACAAAGACACATTCTACAGCTTGCGGGCAGACAGATTCCGGAATCTGGATCCGGAGCGTGCAGGTTTGCCCGGGAAGCAATGTGCCAAAGGGGTCTTTGAATTGCAGATCTCTACTGTTGAACAAAATACGCATAGGTGACTCCTGTTAGTTTGTTTTAAAGAAATATGATTTCGCCTATCTCTATGTTAGGACGAAACCACAGATAATTTATCACAATTTGGCGCATAACGCAAGAAAAACCGGAGCGGTTTTCCGCTCCGGTTAAAAAGGGATCAACTTACCAGCCCAGCATCCGGTGAAACAGGTCCATATACACCTGGGCCGGCTTGTTCCAGCTGAAGTCCTGGCGCATACCCCGATGCTGCAATGCCCGGAAACCGTCCCGGTTGTGGTTATAAAGCCCCAAACAGCGCTTTACAGCGCCCAGGAAATCGTCACCGTTGTAGCTTTGGAATGTAAAGCCCAGACCGGTATTGCCGTTTTCGTCGGCAGGCGGAACGGTGTCCTTCAAGCCGCCGGTGGCGTGGACCACGGGAACAGTGCCGTAGTGCATTGCGTTCATTTGGCTTAAACCGCAGGGTTCGCTCTTGGAAGGCATCAGATAAATGTCGCCGCCAGCATAGATCCGGGCCGCTAAGCCTAAGTTAAAGGTGATCTTGGCAGCTACACGGTCAGGGAATTCGGCGGCCAGCTCCGTAAAGAACTGCTCGAATTGCTTTTCGCCGGTGCCAAGGATCAGAAGCTGGCAGTTTTCCTCCCACAAGAGTCTGCGGGCGATGTAGCACAGCAGATCCAAACCCTTGTGACCTGCCAACCGGGTTACCATTACCATCAGTGGTACATCCGGCTCTACCGGCAGGCCAACTTCCTGCTGCAGTGCGGCCTTGCAGACGGCTTTGCCTTCCACAAAGGTGTCTGCATTGTAGTGTGCAGGCAAGGCGGGATCAGTTTCGGGATTGAAAGTGCCCACATCAATACCGTTGGTGATGCCAGTCAGCTTCCAGGCGGCGTTAGCGATAATGCCGTCCAGCCCGTGGGCATAGTAGGGATACATCAGCTCCCGAGAGTAAGTTTCAGAAACGGTGGTGACCAGATCGCAGGTCTCAATGGCACCCTTCATCATATTCACAGAGCTGTTCATATCCAAACAGCCGCGGTATTCCCAGGGCAGACCCAATACATCATCGAAGAAGTAGCCGCCTGCCCAGCCCTGGTACTCGATGTTGTGGATGGTAAACATACACTTGGTGTTGGGGAACTGTTCCCGGTACATTGCCCGCAGATAGGTGGGAACCATAGCGGTCTGCCAGTCGTTGCACTGGATCACATCCGGCGAGTAATCCAAATGCACCATAGCATCCAAACAGGCCTTGGAGAAAAAAGCAAAGCGTTCGCTGTCGTCTCCGTCGCCGTAGATGGCACCGGCACGGTCACCAAAATAGTAGTTATTGTCGATGAAATAGACCTGCACACCGTCGTTGCGGCCCTGCAGTTTCATAAGCCCCGCATATTGCTGCCGCCAGCCGAGAGTGACATCCCAATGCAGCACCTGTTCGGTGACATAGGCGGGGTTTTGCTTGATCTTGTTGTAATAGGGGAGAATGAGGATTACCTCGTTGCCTTCGATTCGTGCCAGGGCAGCGGGGAGAGCTTCCATCACATCGCCCAAACCGCCGGATTTGGCGTAAGGGGCGCCCTCAGAAGCCAAGATGGCTATTTTCATACGATTTCTCCTCTTTTAATGAAGATGGGGGTGCTGGGCGTGCCGATGAGCTTGGCTCCCGGACGGATGACAACATCCTTGTCAACGATGACACACTTCAGCTCGGCACCCTCGCCAACCACGGTGTCATTCATAATAACACATTGCTCAACAGTTGCGTTTTCGCAAATGTTGACATTCCGGAACAGAACACTGTTGCTGGCGTTGCCCTCCAGCATACAGCCGTCAGCGACGATGCAGTCGCTGATCTGGCAGTTCTCGCCGTAGTAGCTGGGAACACGGTCGCGAACCCGGGTGTAAACGGGGTGATTGTAGTGGAAGACATCATAGGCGACCTTCGGATCCATAAGGGACAGGGAATTCTGGAAATAATCGTTTACGGATTCGTTGAACAGAGCAATGCCGGCAAAGGGATAAACATTGACAGAAACCTTGCCTTTCTGCCAGCCGCCCAAAACCAGATCCCGGTCCATATGGAACAGATTCCGGGCAATATGATCCCGTACCTGACCCATCAGCCACTTCTTGGAAAGAACAAAAATATCCATAGAGGTCACATAGTCCGCAGGCGCGGCATAGTCAACTACGATATCCACAACATTGCCGGTTTCATCCAGCTTGAGAGCCAAATCCAACTGCTTCTTGCCGTCGGCTACGCCGGATTTGGTGACAACGGTGATATCTTTGCCGCTGGCAATGTGATCTTTCAGAACGTCGTTCAAATCAATGTTGGATACGATGGCGGAGTCAATCATCACGACGTACTCATCCTCGGGTCCCAGTTTCAGGAAATTCAGAGAGGTATGGAGAGATTCCAGTTTGCCCCGGTAATTGTGGCTGGTAGAGGTGGCATAGGGGGTCAAGAATTCCAGACCGCATTCTTCCAGCTCCAAACCCCATTCTTCGCCGGCACCGATGTGGTTAATGAGGGACTGGTAGTTATGCCGGGTGACAATGCCCACGTGGCGTACACCGGCGTTGCTCAGATTGGAAAGGGCAAAGTCCACCAGACGGTAACGGCCGCCGAAGGGAAGACTTGCCATCGTACGCTTGTTGGTCAGTTCGCCAAGATTAGCGTCGTTCGCAAAAATGATACCCATTACATTCATATTGATTCCCTCCTTACAGCATTTGGCCGGGCTGGAGCACGGCGTTTTCTGCTACCACACTGCCCTTGGAAGTCACGCTGATCTCTTTCTTCTCGTCAGCGCCAAAGGAGCCGCCCACAACGGCGTTGCGGCAAACCTTGCTGTTTTCGCCCAAAATGGCGTGGCGGACGATGGCACCGGACTCAATGACCACACCGGGCATTACCACACTGTCTTCTACCAATGCGCCCGCACCGACAGTACAGCCGATGGAAATGATGGAGTGGCGAACTGTGCCGTAAACTTCAGAACCTTCTGCTACGAAAGCGTTGACGATTTTGGCATCCTTATCTATGTAGCTGGAGGGCATTGCGTTGTTCCGGGCGTAGATCTTGCTGCGCTCATCGCCCCGGATGTTGAATTCGGGATTCTTGCCAAGCAATTCCATATTGGCTTCCCACAGAGAGTCAATGGTTCCCACATCTTTCCAGTAGCCTTCAAAATTGTAAGCCATCATTTTATGGCCGGCATTCAAGAGGTTGGGGATGATGTTTTTGCCGAAGTCGTTGCTGGAGTGGGGGTCATCCTCGTCGGCCACCAGAGCGTCGTGGAGCACCTTCCAGTTGAATACATAGATACCCATAGAAGCA
>CAYVSU010000093.1:0-5537 GCA_964454215.1 uncultured Oscillospiraceae bacterium
CCACTTCTTCCGCAATATCTGCCATAAGATTCAGATCGGGGCGGAAAGAGGGGACCAGGATGGTGTCGCCATCTACTTCCACTTCCAGCAGATTCAGGTACTTGACCATATCTTCCTTGCTGATTTGGGTACCTAGCAGGCGGTTGATCTTTTCAGGCTCCAAGGGCAGCGTTTTAGCTTCGGGAACGTAGTGGATGATGTCGATGATACCATCCATTATGTCGCCGCAGCCCAGCAGTTCTACCAGTTCGCAGGCCCGCTGTACAGCAGGCAGAGTCATCATAGGATCCAGATTCTTCTCAAACTTACCGGAGGATTCGGTACGCATTCCCAGAACCAAAGCAGTTTGACGGATGGAGGTGCCGTTGAAGTTGGCAGATTCGAAGACCACAGTGGTAGTGTCGTCCAAAATTTCAGAATTTTCGCCACCCATAATTCCGGCAAGACCGATGGGTTTGTTTTCGTCGGCAATGACCAGCATACCGGGCTTCAAATTCCGCACATTGCCGTCCAGGGTGGTCAGGGTCTCACCGTCTTCGGCTTCACGAACAACGATTTTGCCGCTGCCCACATAGCGGTAGTCAAAGGCGTGCATCGGCTGACCGTACTCCAGCATCACATAGTTGGTGATGTCAACAATATTGTTGATGGGGCGCACACCGTTTGCCCGCAGCCGTTGACGCAGCCACTTGGGAGAGGGACCGATTTTTACGTTTTTCACCATTCGGGAGGTGTAGCGGTTACACAGCTTGTCTGCGGGTACTTCCACATCCAGATGCTCATAAATACTGCCAACATTCGAGCCGTGGACCACGGGCTCGTGATGCTTCATTTCCATCCCAAAAGCGGCAGCGGATTCTCTTGCCAGACCGATGATGGAGTAACAGTCGGGGCGGTTGTTGGTGATCTCAAATTCCACAATGGTATCGTCGTTGCCAATGACGGTGTTGATATCGTCGCCAATGTTACAAGGCTCTTCAATGATGAAGATACCGTCTGTAATCGCGTAGGGGAAATCGTTCTGGGTCAGGCCCAGCTCTTCCAAACCGCAGAGCATACCGTTGGAAGCAACGCCGCGGAGTTTGCCCTTGGTGATGTGCACGCCGCCGGGAAGCCAGCTGTTATGCTTCGCCACAGGAACAAGATCGCCTGTTTTTACATTTTGTGCGCCGGTAACGATCTGCAGAGGCGTTTCCTCACCTACATCGATCTGACAGACCCACATATGATCGGAATTTTCGTGGCGGACGATGGAGAGGACCTTGCCAACCACAACATTCTTGATTTCTGCGTCCATCCGCTCCCAGGTCTCCACCTTCTGACCGAAAACGGTGAGTTTTTCCACATATTCTTTGTCGGAAACCGAGGACAGATCCACAAATTCCTCATGCAGCCATTTTCTGTTGAGCTTCATAATCTATCCCTCCTTAGAACTGATTCAAAAAGCGTACATCGTTATCAAAGATCAAACGCAGATCGTTGATCCGCATACGGCCCATCGCCATACGCTCCAGGCCCATACCAAAGGCAAAACCGCTGTACTTCTCGGGGTCAATGCCACAGTTACGGAGCACTTCCGGATGCACCATACCGGCGCCCAATAGCTCAATCCAACCTTCGCCGTGGCAGGTGGAGCAGACAGCACCGTTTACTTCGCCGGTACCGTGGCACTTATGGCACTGCATATCCATTTCACAGGAAGGCTCTGTGAAGGGGAAGTGATGGGGACGGAACCGCATCTCAGAGTCCTCTCCGTAGATCTTCTTCATAATGGCAACCAGCGCGCCCTTCAGGTCGCCCATAGTGATGTCTTCTGCTACCACCAGACCCTCGATCTGATGGAACATAGGGCTGTGAGTAGCGTCGGCTTCATCCTTACGGAACACGCGACCGGGAGCCAACATACACAGAGGTGGCTTGTGGTTTTCCATATAGCGGATCTGCATAGGGCTGGTCTGGGTGCGCAGCAGAACGCTGTCGTCATCGTTAAAATAGAAGGTATCGCTGCGGTCTCGGGAGGGGTGGCCCTCTTCAATGTTCAGCCGGGTAAAGTTGTAGCTTGCCAGCTCTACTTCGGGGCCGTCTACGACTTGGTAGCCCATACCCACGAACATATCCTTGATCTCCTGCAGCACCTGATTCATAGGATGCTGATGACCGATCATTACTTCGTCGCCGGGTATGGTAACATCGATGGATTCGGCTGCCAGCTTTGCCTCCAAAACCTTGGCACCGATGGCAGCTTTTGCTTCTTCCAGCTTGCTTTCAATCTCAGCGCGGACAGAATTTGCCAGTTGTCCCATAATGGGGCGCTCCTCGGCGGTGAGCTTTCCCATCATCTTCAGAACGGCGGTCAGTTCACCCTTTTTGCCCAGCCATTTGACCCGCAGCTCCTCCAGTTCTGCAGGAGTGCCGGCAACTTCCAGGGAAGAAAGCGCCTGCAGCCGGATGTTTTCCAATGTTTGCTTCATTTTGAATCCTCCTAAAAGGTTTGTATATATTGGAATAAAAAAATAATCCTTCCATCCCATAGTTCGGGACGAAAGGACTTCCTTCCGCGGTACCACCCGCAATTCGCCGCGGAAAGCGGCGCGCTTTTCAGATGCTGACACATCCAAGACCTTTAACGCAGTCACCCGGCCATTCCTACTGCAATTTTCAGACGGCAGCTCCCGGGGGAAAGCCTGGTACTACATTCAAGCGGCTCCCACCATCCCGCATTCGCTGAAGAAATGTTGTTCAGTACAAGGCGACCCGTTCATCGCTTTTTTATATCGGAGTAATAGTATCACAGGCAGTAACAAAAAGCAAGCACGATTTTTCCGTTATTTGCCGTTTTTCATACATTATAATAACAAAGGCTGCAGTTGCCTGCCGTTCAGCGCAGCTTCCATTGCTTGGGGGATCAGGGAGAAGTCTGCAACAGTGCTGGTGGGCTTACCTTGTGCATCGTCTTGCCCATAGGGAACAAAAAAGAAGTGCTTTTTGTGCATCAGTCTGCCGATGTTTTCTGCCGCACCCGCCAAACCGTCGTTGGTGGATACTGCCAGCAATACTGGCCTTCCGTTCCGAAGCTGACTCTTGACCGCCATAGTCACGGCAGTATCCGCAATGCCGTGGGAAAGCTTTGCCAAGGTATTACCCGTGCAGGGCGCAACAACGAGGATATCCAGCAGCTTTTTCGGGCCGATGGGTTCCACCTGTGCGATGCTATACCAGGGGTCGCAACCGCAGATCTCCGCTGCCCGCAAAATATGTTCCTGTGCTGTGCCGAAGCGTGTGTCTGTGCTGTAAGCAGCAGGGGAGAAAATGGGTATGACCCGGTGTTCGGCCGCCAGCTCCTGCATCACGGGGAACACCTGTGAAAATGTGCAGAAAGAACCGCACATAGCAAATCCAATATTCATAACGGGATCTCCTTTCTGAATGCCAGCCTTATGGCTGTTTCTGCAATCAAACGTCCGGAAGACTCCGGTGCGTCCTTGCTTGGCAGACCTCTCGCCCAGATCACATCGTCTCCGGCAATACCTTTGACCGATGCCAGGTCGATTTTCAGACAGTCCGGCCTGCAGTGAGCGGTGTCTGTTTCGCTGAGAATCGGTGCCGGTACTGTATTGACGATGACCCGGTAGCGCCGCAGTGTAAAACCCGGATTCTCTATCAGTATAGTGGAAAAACCCAGGGCGGCAGCCATAGCCCGACTGGCGCTGCGTCTGGCTGCAACGGTCACATCTGTGCCCAAAGCCTTTAACTTTTGCGCCAAGCATTGCCCAATCCGTCCCCATCCCAAAATTAGTACAGGACAGCCGGGTAAAGTAACCGGCAGGTTTTCGATCAAAATACCAAGGGTACAGTCTGCTGTGATGGCTGCATTTTCTGCAAGATATAATTCGTCCTGCAGCAGGTCGGCTGTGTTGCGGTCCTTTGGTATGCGATTCTTTAAGTTGCCACCCAGGACCGTGACGCTGTCCGGTAACTCCTTCAAAATCTGCGCCAGTTTTCCACCGCCTTTTATGTCTCCGTTTGCATCAAAACTGGGCACCGGCAAAAGCAGATGGGTCACCTCTGCAGAGGGTACGTGTGTAACATCCACACCCCGTTCTGTCAGAAATTTTTCCGCATAAGCAAGTGCTGGGGTGTTGCCGGCAAGACAAAATGTAATACCATTCATAATAAATCACCCTTTCACCCTAGATTATGCCCAATGGTCTGTTGTGGTGCTTGATTTTTTAGCAGTTTTCGGTATAATAGAATCAAGAGGTGAGCGTATGCAACGACTTGGTTATATTCACGATATGCTGGATGTCAAGGTGCTGATTTTGTTTGTAACAGCCCGCTCCAACTACCCTATGACGACCCAGGAGATCTATGAGCTGTGCTATCAGGATGATTGCCTGAGCTATTTTGATGTCTGTACTGCTGTTCCCGAGATGGTCAAAACAGGCCATCTGCAGGAGCTGGATGGTGAAAAGTATGAGATCACGCAAAAAGGCAGAGATGCCGGCGACCTTACGGAGGATTCCATCGCTTTTACAGTTAAGCAGCGGGCAGAAAATGCGGTTGTAAAATTCAACCGTCAGATCCGCCGTTCCAGCTATGTCCGCACGCAAACGATCTCCCGGGAAAACGGCGAGAATTCCGCTGTGCTGACGCTGAATGATGATATGGGCCATTTGATGACACTGGAACTGTCTGCGCCGGATCAGCGGCAGGCTGTGCGCCTTGCCAAACTGTTTCAGCAGAAGGCAGAAAATGTGTACAATTTGGTTATGATGGAGTTGCTGGATGAAGAAATGACCGAGGAGTAAGGCAACCCCTTGCCGATCGGCAAAAAACAGGGTATAGTAAAGTATGCCGGATGACCGGCAAAACGAAAGGAGCTGCCGCATATGAAATTTCAGTTTAGTGAGAAAAAAGTCAAGCTGCCCGGCAATGTCCATGCCTACGCCGAGAAAAAGGTTATGAAGCTGGCACGCTACTTTGAGGAGGATGCGGAAGCACTGATCGTCTTTTCTGTAGAAAAGAACCGGAACAATGTAGAACTGACCGTTCACGGCGCAGACCATTGGTTCCGGGCACACGAAAGTACCTCGGATATGTTTGCATCCATCGATGCCGCTGTGGGCACCATTGAGGGTCAGATTCGCAAAAATAAGACCCGCCTAGCCCGCCGTCTGCGCCAGGATGCCTTCCAGCGCACAGTCGAGGAGACCTCCTTCGCGCCCGAGGAAAAGGAAGACGATCTGAGCATTGTCCGCATTAAAAAGTTCCACTTCAAGCCTATGACCCGTGAGGAAGCGGTGCTGCAGATGAACCTGCTGGAGCATACCTTCTTTGCCTTCCGTGATGAAGATAACGGCGGATCGTTTGCCGTGGTCTACCGTAGAAATGACGGTGGATATGGCTTGATTGACGATATTGGATAACAGAATTGAACCCTTGGGAGCCTTGCAAGAGGCTCCCAAAAAATTTTCGAAAAAAAGCGAAAAAAGTTCTTGACAAGGAGAGAGGGTTATGCTAGAATAAGCAAGCTGACC
>CAYVSU010000094.1:0-5466 GCA_964454215.1 uncultured Oscillospiraceae bacterium
TCTGTAAGAACGCTTCGCTCATAGGGTCAGCCTGACCGCTGCGGCAATCAAGGGTGATACTGCCGACGATCACGAGCCGCAAACGCTTCTCCCGCACACGCTCAATGATTTCACAAAGCTGCTGTGTGCTTCGTGCCAAACGGGACACTTCCAAAACAATGATGGTATCACCGGCCGTGGCTTCCGCAAGGAACAAAAATAATCGTATCCATAGACGAAATCGGGAAAATACTTGGACAATAAAAAACGAATGGAGCAGACGCAAGTCTGCTCCTGGTTTCGTTATCCGGCCCAATCCGGTAATTTCTCAAACCGCATTGTTTTCCCTTTCAGCGGGAAAGTCAGGCAGCAGGAAAAGAGCATTGGGGCAGGGAAGTCGTCCCGGGCACCGTATTTGTGGTCGCCCGCCAAGGGGAATCCCCGGCTGGCGAACTGGACCCGGATCTGATGGCTTCTGCCGGTATGCAGCAGCACCCGAACCAGAGATCTTTCTCCCGTACGCAACCGCCTGAATTCCAGGCGGGCTTTCTTTACGCCCCTGCGTTCTTTTTTGACAACAAATACCTTGTTTTTGCTGCTGTCTTTAAACAATAGATCTGTCCAGTCTCCGCATTCCGGGGGCGTGTTGTTGACAAGAGCAATGTATTCTTTGATCATCGTGCCCTCCTGCACCGCCTTGCTCAGCGCCGCCGCCGCTGCCTTACTCCGGGCATAGACCATCACACCGCCTACATTCTTATCCAACCGGTGAATGGGGTAGCATTCGCCGCCCAGTGCCTCACAAATTGCCGTGGGGACTTCTTTTTCCGATTCTAGACCCACTGGCTTAACGATAACGGCGATCAGCGCATCGTGATATAAGAATTCCATAACAGCATCTCCCTGTAAACAATCATTTATCAGTATACCACAAATCCTGCAATTGTCAAAAGTTGCGCTTGCAACCGTCGAAAAAAAGCGGTATAATGGCAAAAACAGGAGGATGTGCTATGACAACTGAGTATTATAAGAAAAAATCGCCTGTGGCGATCTTTCTTGGCTATTTCAAAAATCATAAAAAACTGTTCTTTGTAGACATTTGCTGCGCTGTGGGTATTGCGGCCGTGGATTTACTGTTCCCGCTGGTGACCCGCAGCGCGCTGTATGATATGCTGCCGGATAAGCTGTTTAAAACCTTTTTTACGGTGATGGTGCTGGTCCTGGCCTGCTATTTGATCCGCTCTCTGTTGCAGTATGTGGTTGCCTACTACGGGCACACCTTCGGTATCCGGGTGGAAGCTGATATCCGTCGGGATCTCTTTGCCAAGATGCAGGAAATGAGCTTTGATTTTTACGATGCCAACCGTACCGGCAAATTGATGAGCCGGTTAACAACGGATCTGTTTGAATTGACTGAGCTTGCACACCACGGCCCGGAAGATCTTTTAACCTCGGTTTTGACGATCCTTGGCGCATTGACGGTGATGATTTTTATCCGTTGGGAGCTGGCGCTGATCGTCGGATTGATGATCCCCGTTTTCTTGGTTGTGGTTATGACAATGCGCCGGTCTATGAGCAGAGCATCGGCTGCGGCAAAGGAGAAAACCGGCCATATCAACCAGGAAATTGAAAGCAGTCTTTCCGGCTTCCGTACAGCCAGGGCTTTTGCCAACGAAGAGGTTGAATTTGCCCGCTTTGGCGCAGCGAATGAGGTTTACAAGACCTCTAAGCGGGAGTTTCACAAGGCGATGGGACGTTTTCACAGCACAACAGAATTCTTCCTCTGCAGCTTGAATGTGATCATTATCGGCGTTGGTGGATATTTTGTGATGCGGGAGAAGATGGATTATAAAGATCTATTGACTTTTACTTTGTATATTTCCTCTTTTGTCAGCCCAATGCGAAAGCTTTCCGGTTTTTCCGAGATGTTCGCCAATGGTTTTGCGGGATTAAACCGGTTTGTTGCCATTATGCGCAGTGAGCCAACGGTGCAGGATAAGAAAGATGCCCAGCCTTTGGAAAATGTGAAGGGTGAGATCGCGGTTGAGAATGTGACCTTTGCCTATGGCAACGATCTGGATGTACTGCGCAATGTGTCGCTTACGGTGCAGCCCGGTGAGACCATTGCGGTGGTGGGTCCTTCCGGCGGTGGAAAGACAACCCTTTGCCAGCTGATTCCCCGGTTTTATGATGTATCTGAGGGCGCGATTCGCATTGACGGGCAGGACATCCGCGATGTGACACAAAAGTCCATCCACGAGAATATCGGCATTGTCCAGCAGGATGTATTCCTGTTTGCGGATACCATTTTTGAGAATATCCGCTATGGAAAGCCGAATGCAACCAAAGAAGAGGTCATTGAGGCGGCGAAAAAGGCGGAGATTTACGAAGATATCCTTGCAATGCCCCAAGGCTTTGATACCTATGTGGGCGAGCGGGGAACCCTTCTGTCCGGTGGACAGAAGCAGCGGGTGGCAATTGCCCGAATCTTTCTGAAGAATCCGCCGGTGCTGATTTTGGATGAAGCCACCTCTGCGCTGGATTCTGTGACAGAAGCCAAGATCCAGCGAGCCTTTGACAATCTTTCCAAGGGAAGAACCACTTTGATCATTGCCCACCGGCTGTCTACCATTCGTGCTGCCAACCGGATCATTTCCATCGCTGACGGTGTGATCACCGAATGCGGTACCCATGAGGAATTGGTGCACACCGGTGGCATATATTCCCAGCTGTACCAAACCCAAAACGCCTTGGCTCTGGCAGAAAGAGAATAAAGGAATCCCGCTGTGATTTGTTCACAGCGGGATCATTTTTACATTTTTTCCGGTGCTTCGAAGCCCAGAATGTGAATGCAGGTTTCCAGAATGTTCTTTGCTAAACCGATCAGAGCGATGTGGCCGGCTTTGCGCTCCTCATTTTCTTCCTTGAGAATGGGAGTTTCGTGGTAGAACTTGTTGACGCAGCCTGCCAGTTCGTAAATATAAGCGCAGATCTGGTTAGGCGCAGCGTTGGAAATGGCTGTTTCCAACGTGGGGCCGAACTTGGTGATGGACAGCATCAGATCCTTGGCGCAGGCATTGGAAGGGGACTGGATGGACAGCTCCTTCCACTGACCGAACTTGGCCAAAATGGATTTGACCCGGACGATGGTGTAAAGAATGTAAGGCCCGGTGTTACCCTCAAAAGCGGCAAACCGCTCCAGATCGAAATTATAATCCTTGGTGGGTTGGTTGCTGAGGTCACCGTACTTCAGCGCCGCCAAAGCGATCTTGGCAGTGGTTTCCTCCACTTCACTTTCACTGACGATCTTGTTTTCCACCACTTTGGAGCGGACAAAATCGGTCATATCTGCAATCAGCTGTTCCAGACGGAGAACGCCGCCGTCCCTAGTCTTGAAGGGCTTGCCGTCAGCACCGTTCATAGTGCCGTGGCCTACGTGGGTAAGCTCGGTTTCGGCGCTGACAATGCCGCTCTTTCTGGCGGCGCGAAATACCTGTTCAAAGTGCAGGTTCTGCCGCTTGTCAGTGACATAAAGCATCTTGTCAGGATCCCAATCCTGCATACGCTGGACCATTGTGGCAAGGTCGGTGGTAGCATAAATGGAAGAACCGTCGGATTTGACGAGGATCATAGGAGGAACTTCTTTTTTGTCGCCTTCCTCCGCAACGGGTACCACCCAAGCGCCTTCACTTTGCACGGCGTGCCCTGCGGCCTTCAGATTCTCAACCATAGCGGGAATGTAGGGATCGGCATCACTTTCACCCAGCCACTTTTCGTAGTGAACATCCAAAATGTCGTAAATCCGGTGCAGGTCAGGCAGGCTTACACCCATAATGTGATCCCAAATGGCCCGATAGCCCCGGCGGCCCTGCTGCAGCTCGTAGGTTGCGGTGTGGGCCTTTTCCGCAAAGACGGGATTCGTCTTTTTGGAAGAAGCGGTGGGATAGATCTCTTCTAGCTCTGACAGCGTGAAGGGAGATTCGGAAGGATACTCGCCGGCAAAATCCGGATCAAAGTAGGGAAGGTCCGGCTGTCGCTCTTGAAGTTCTGCGATGATCAGACCCATCTGCAGACCCCAGTCGCCCAAGTGAATATCACCGATGGTGTTGTAGCCCATAAATTTGTGCAGCCGCTTCAGTGCCTCGCCGATGATGGCAGGCCGCAGGTGACCGATGTGCAGGGGCTTTGCCACATTGGCTCCACCGTAGTCCACTACAATGGTCTTTCCTTCGCCAATCTTGGCAATGCCAAAATCCGGAGCGGTACGCATCTGTTCCAGGTATTTTTGGAGGAAGTTACCGGAAAGCTTCAGGTTGATGAAGCCGGGCATCACTGCTTCCACCATATCATAGTCTGCTGCGTCCAACTGGGAAATTACGGCATTGGCGATTTGGATAGGGGCGCATTTATACTGCTTGGCGGCGGCCAAAGCGCCGTTGCACTGGTACTCGCAAAGGTCAGGTCGGTTGGAAACGGTGACGCGGCCGAAGGATGCGTCATAGCCGGCATCAACGAATGCCTGCTGCATCTTAGCGGTAATAATGTTAAGGATTTTTTCCATTATACATTTCCTTTCTGCTGAGAAAGCCACGCCAGGTAATCGTCATAAGTGCCATAGCGGTCAATGATGGTGCCGTCGGGTTGGAAGGCAATGACTCGGTTACAGGTGGAGGTGAGCATTTCATGGTCGTGGGATGCCAGCAGTACAACACCCTGAAATGCCTCAAGACCCTTGTTAACTGCCTGAATGGATTCCATATCCAGGTGGTTTGTGGGCTGGTCCAGCAGCACCACATTAGCACCGGAGAGCATCATCTTGCTGAGCATACAGCGAACCTTTTCGCCACCGGAGAGGACATTGACATGCTTGAACACGTCTTCGTTGGAGAAGAGCATCCGACCGAGGAAACCCCGGAGATAAACATCGTCCTTTTTTAGAGAGTATTGCCGCAGCCAATCCACCAGTTCCATTTCATTGCCTTCAAAGTAGGCGGTGTTGTCCTTGGGCAGATAAGACCGAATGGTGGAAACACCCCACTTGATGGAACCTTCGTCCGGCTCCAGCTCGCCCATTAGAATTTGGAAGAGGGCGGTCTGTGCCTTTTCGTTTTCACCGACAAAAGCGATCTTGTCGTTCCGGCCAACAGAGAAGTAGATATTGTCCAGTAGCTTTTCCCCGTCCACAGTAACGGAAACATCTTTGACTGTCAGAATATCTTTACCCAATTCCCGCTCCGGCATAAAGCCAACAAAGGGATAACGGCGGGTGGAACAGGGCATCTCTTCCACAGTCAGCTTGTCCAACAGTTTACGGCGGGCAGTAGCCTGCTTGGCCTTACTCTTGTTAGCGGAGAAACGCTGGATAAACAGCTGCAGCTCTTCGATCTTTTCCTGATTCCGCTTATTCTTGTTTCGGATCATAGCCTGCACCATCTGGGAAGATTCGTACCAGAAGTCGTAGTTGCCCACATACATCTTGATCTTGCC
>CAYVSU010000095.1:0-5332 GCA_964454215.1 uncultured Oscillospiraceae bacterium
CGCTTGCCGGCTACTTCAATGTCTTCAATAGACTTCTTGTTGTAGTTCATTGTGTTTCCTCCCTGTATTACATTATAATTTCATTTTTCCGTAATCGGTTAGCCCGGGGAAATCCAGTTGCCGAAGGGCTTCAAAAACCGTGATAGCCACGGCGTTGCTTAAATTCAGACTTCTGGCGTCTGCGCGCATAGGAATGCGAACGCATTCATCATAATGGCGGGCCAAAAAATCCTCGGGAAGCCCCTTGGTTTCTTTCCCAAAAAATAAGTAACAGTCCTCGGCAAACCGGGCTTCAGTGTAGCTTATCGGTGCTTTGGTGGAAAGACACCACATTTGGCGCACATCGTTTTTGGCGAAGAAGTCCTCTAAATTATCATAGTCCCGGACATCCACCATATGCCAGTAGTCCAAACCTGCCCGGCGGACGGCTTTTTCAGAAATGTCAAAGCCAAGGGGTCGGATTAGATGGAGTCTGGAGCCGGTGGCGGCACAGGTGCGGGCGATATTGCCGCAGTTTTGCGGAATTTCCGGTTCGACCAAAACGATATTGAGCATACAGCTACCTCGGTTCCGTTTTTGCACTTGCCTGCCTATTGTATGCCAAAATTTCCACAAAATCAATCCAAAAATAATAAATTTTACAACTTTTCATAGTATATACATAAATCTACGGAACGAAGTCTGAAATTTGTTGAAAATGCGGACTTGATTTTTTGGAAACTGTCAGTTTTCGGAGGAAATGCCGGGGATTGAATGAAAAAATGAAGAAAAACCGGTTGTTTCCGCAAAAAATCTGCCAGACATTTGTGAAATATGCAAAAAAGCACGCCATTGCGTGCCTTTTGCTTGCGGATTCTGTATTTTACAGGGCGTCTTCGAAGCCAACCAGCAGACCGCCCTTTTCAGCGTAGAAGCTGCAAAGACCTGTGCAGTTGTCGATACAGACATCGCTGGAGGGGAACAGGTTTCTAACCATATCTTTCAGTGCTTTGGCGGCGGGCAGATTGAAGCAGTGGGAAATGTGGAGTCGGCCGCCTTTGTAGCCCATATCCAGCATATTCTGCAAAATGGTGCTGAGCGCCTTTTTTTCGCCCCGGCATTTGTGCATCGGCTCCAGGGTCCCCACATCGCTGGCTTTGCCTACAATGCGGATGCCCAGCAGTCCGGCGGCTTTGGCGGTGAGGGCAGAAACGCGGCCGTTTCTCGCCAAATTTGTCAAGGATTCCAAACTGAACAGCAGATGCGTATGGGTCATATACTGCCGGATCTTTTCCACCACGGCATCAAAGTGCAGACCTTCGGCGGCAAGGTCCTTCAGCTTTCGGGCAATCAGTACCATCTCCGGACCGGTGGAAAGGGAGTCCAGCACACAGACTTTCTGCCCATTTTCTTCACACACATTTTTTGCCTGCATAGCGGAATTATAACTGCCGGAGAGACCGCTGGTAATGGTGATCACAAAGCTGTGGGCAGCGCTGCCAATGGCATCCAGCCAATCGCCAACATTGGGACAGGAAGTGCCAGAGCGGCCTTTGTAACTTTCCAGATAGGAGACCATTCCTTCCACGTCTAAATTCTGATCGTCCACAAACTCCCGTTCGTCGGTCAGAATTTTCAGGGGCACAACAGCAAACTCTTGGTTGTCGGCGGGAATATTCGCGGAGGAATCAACGGCAATTGCGTAGTTCATATGTCTACCTCAGCATTTTGAAATTAGTTTCTGCGATGTAAATATTATACAGGAGAAATCAATAAGTGTCAATGAAGTTAAGCGTGAAAAAACAGTAAAGAATTCGTTAATATTCTTCCAAAAGTATTTACGAATGAGGGGAAATGGGTTATGATAAGTATAGTTTTAAGAAATGCGAGGATACATAATGAATCTGGAATACAGACCTACGATGGGTCGCAAGATGAAAGAAGTGCTGGAAGACTTGACCTTCCGGCAGAAAGTGCAGTATATTTGGCGTTTTTACAAATTATATATTTTGGCGGTACTGTCGCCGTTGATCGTTTTAGCGGGGGCGCTTGGCTGGTCCGCACTGACAAAAACAGAAACCCTGTTTAACGGAATTGGTGTCTGCGTTTCTGTGGAGGCGGAAGGAGAGAAATTCCTTACCGACAGCCTGTTTGCGCCAATGGGCGGAACGAACAATGCAAAGCAGCAGGTGAATTTTGGTGAGTATGATATTTTTTCCACAAACAGTGTGATGGGAAATGATGATGCCTCCAGCAATGTTATGAGTATTGCAGCGTGGCTGTCAGTAGGCGAAGTGGACTATATGCTGCTGAACGAGGATTCCTTTGAATACTACGCGGGTGATATTTTCTGGGATCTTGAGGAGCTGCTGTCCGAGGAAATGCAGGCGATTTGGCGGGATCGGTTTGAGGAAATGCAGGACGAAAACGAAAAGTCCTTCTACGGCGCGATTGATTTGACGGACACGGCTTTTGCAAAAAAGTATATTACTACTGAGGGAAAGGTATATATTGCCATTCCCGGAAAAGCGCTTCGGACCGATAAACTGGAAACATTCCTGAACCATCTTTTGAGTGTGGAAGAATAAATGAAAAAATGACCCCTCACGCAGATGCGATTCTGCGTGAGGGGATTTTGTTTTATGCAGATGGCAGATTTAATATGCCATTTAGAACCAGGAAATATTCTATTGTGCGGTCCGGGTATTGGCAGACGATGCGCAGCTGCCGCTTGTCGTGGGGTAAAGTGCTGGAAGAAGGGTAGAGTTCAATATGATCAATATGCAGGCTGGTTTCTGCTGTGGGTTTGTCAACGGTGTATTCTTGTATCCGGGGAGGCGCTGTACCACCATAGTCATCCACATAGCAGACAATTTTCCGTGGTATATCTTCGGAAAAAGATAATGTAATAGTTCCACTATGCGTAAAAATGCCCAAGGCTGTTTCAGAAGCGGTGTATTGTTCTTTTTTGTCAATGGTAGCGGAATCGTTAGAGGAAATTCCGACCATCTGAAGCTGTGTGCCGCTAACGTA
The DNA here is from genome assembly GCA_964454215.1 of uncultured Oscillospiraceae bacterium. GTDB lineage: Bacteria > Bacillota > Clostridia > Oscillospirales > Oscillospiraceae > Faecousia. Next base: position 3,013 of record CAYVSU010000095.1, read on the forward strand.
GATGGTATCGTCTTCGATCACAAAGTTGCCGATGACGGGGTTGTAATCAGGAGACAGGGTGGTTTCTGGGGGAATGGAAGATTCCGGGGGAACAGTGGTCTGGGCAGGAGGCGTGGGCATGGGGTCATCTTCCTTGACACAGCCGCCAAGAAGCAAACAAAAAACCAATAGAATTGTTAAAACTTTATACATTGAGAGGCCTCCTCTTATGATTCAGTAAAATACTGAATGTCGTATGGATGGGAATCAAAGTCGTCGTCTACATAGTCATAATAGGGGCAGGTATATACACTATGGCGGTACAAGCCCATTATCCCCCATTTTGACACAAGTGTTAATGTTCTAGTTGAAGCTGATGGGCTGGTGTAGCTTTCGATAATAGCACTATGTTGAATCCCTTGATATGTAGAGTTATAAGACCAGTAATAAACTACACGATCGCCAATAGAAGTATTCAATTTTGTTACGATTTCATAACTGCCATCTGTTAGATAAGCAGATGGGTCGTTAATCCAATACGGAGTGTCTTCTACTTCTTCATACCATGCATATGCATGACAATTATATGTTACAGTGGGATCTTCAATTGGCCTAAGTCCGAAAGTGGTATAGGCAGCGTTGTTTAGTGTGGTGATGTAAGATGCGGGGAGGTCAGAATACAACGCATCGGTTACAACATAAGAATTTCCGTCTGAGCCCAACCAAACTTCGGCGCATACAGTAGTGTATGCATCTACAGCGGTGCCATGAGGTGTGGATACTGTAGTTATACTGATAGGGTAGGGGGCATATCCAGTGTGTTCGACAAGTGATACGGCTCTTTCTGGCGAAACAGTAGATATGACAATAGGTTCCTCTTCAATAGTAAGAAAATGTTTCATTGATACAATGTTGTCATTTCTAACAGCAGAAAGCAACTGCGCTTTATCAGCAACTGTAAAACGAGAAGACAGCGAATCTTCGCATAGCATAGTATTGAGCACCATTGATGCGAGGATGGTTCTGCAAGACTTGTAATCAGCATCAAGAAAATCGCTGCCCTCTTCTCTATTAAATGCGGCTATTGCGGCATCTGAAAGAGTATCAAACTGAAGAGTCTCTTGTGTAGCATATGCATTAACAAGAGCAGAAGGACTATCACTGCGGTTTAGAAATTCCTGCAGCCCATTAAAACGGCTTGCAACAACTTGAAAACCAACGGACCAATCGTCATATGCGAACATATCTACAATTAGCGGATAGGCCAAGATGGATTCCATCAACTCTCCCGTGGTCATGGAAGAGAGAATGTTTTCCGGAATAGTACAGACTTCAATCATATCACTGTGGTCATCAAGAGCATACCACTCCGAAGTTCCGGGGCGAACAGGATAGATGTATCCTGAATAACCCTCGGGATAGTACTCCTCGTCAGAAATGATGCAAGTAGATGCTGTTGTGAATTCATCTGGTTCGGTTCCTACGGCATATGCTGTTGGGAGAGAAAGTATGCACATAAGCAAAGCAAGAGCGATAATTCTTTTGAACAAACAAATCCGTTTCATAATAAAATTCTCCTTTCTGGAATGTTTTGATTTTTGTTTTATGTTGCATAAACCGTCATAATAAAAATTGACAGTCTATGCAATATCACTTGCTTTGTGTTGAATCCTCCAACAATTAAAGAAGAACGCGTGTTTATGCCTGAACATACGGCGTTTCACAGCACTCACTCCCCCTTTAATGATACATATTCATACTTAAGATAACATAATGTTAAGGCAATATCAACAGAATAAGAGATAAAAGTTTTAAAGAAATTGTAAATAAAGTGAAGGCTTACTTTCCTGAGGCGGATTGACTTTTTAAGTAAATTATGAGAAAATAAGCAGGTTAAAACAAAAAAGAGAGGGATTAGATTATGACGCAATCCAGAACCCATAACTGCGGCGAGCTGCGCCTTGCAGACGCCGGCAAAAATGTCACCGTCGTCGGCTGGATGGAAAACGTCCGGGAAGTCGGCAGCAATTTTGCGTTCATCGTCCTGCGTGACTTCTATGGCACCACCCAGGTGGTGGTGGAAACCGCTGAAATGATGCAGATCGTGAAGTCTATTAATAAAGAATCTACCATTTCCGTCACCGGCGTAGTCCGGGAGCGGGAAAGCAAGAACAATAAGATCCCCACCGGTGAGATCGAGGTGGTTCCCAGCGAGATCAAGGTGCTGGGCAAGTGTATTCACAACCAGCTGCCCTTTGAGATCAATAAGTCCAAGGATGCTGACGAAAATGTCCGCCTGAAATACCGGTATCTGGACCTGCGGAATCCCGCGGTCAAGAGC
>CAYVSU010000096.1:0-5175 GCA_964454215.1 uncultured Oscillospiraceae bacterium
GGGATAAAAGCAGCACCGCCGCAAGACCGAGTGCGAATCGTTTATGTAGCCTCATATCGTGAACCTCCTATGTGTTTTTCTTCCCCGCCCCGAGAATGGGCGGGTATTCAGTCTGGTTTGCGTTTTCACAGCGTTACCTCCTTTGCAACGGAGATAAGGCGGACGCGCATCCTTATCTATATTATACAATCATTCTTCATTCGCGTCAATGAAAATTGTGTATTTTTCTTACGACATAGCACGCCGCAGCATAGGAAAACCATTGAAATCAGTCCTCCTTTTTATATTCACTATCCCTATAACGAAAAACTGTGCCAATTTGGGACAAAGAAAACACAAAAATTTTCACATCCGTGGAATTGGGCATTTTTTGCGGTTAGGGCAAAAATTCATTTTTTAGTGGTTGACACATTTGCCAATCAGGAATATAATGGTAGCAACAAAATCCTGTGAGGGAGTAGCAGGCGCGGCATGCCGCGCAGCGGGTCAACAGTTCGGTCGCAAGACCTGGTTCGCTTTTGATTGCAAGACTCATGTGGGCGCAATGCCGTGCATGGGTTCTTTTTTATGCCTGTTCACGTCCTTCGCCGCAGCGGATTTTTTATTTACGGTAAAAATTTATTGTTTGAAAGGAGTTTCCCTATGCTTCCTGCCATTATCCTGTTCGCGGCTACTTACGTTTTGATGCTGACTTTCAGCAAATACCGTCCCTACATCGCCCTTGCCTCCGGCGTGATCTTTATCGCCACCGGTATGCTGCCCCTGGGTGACATTATCGGTTCCTTAGACTTCAATGTCCTGCTGATGATTGCCGGTACGATGGGTCTGGTTCAGCTGTTTATCGACAGCAAGATGCCCGCTCTGCTGGCAGATGCCATTATGGCCAAGGTGCCCAATATCCAGTGGGCGGCGGTGTGTTTGGCGCTGTTTGCCGGTGTTATCTCTGCCTTTGTTGACAATGTGGCGACGGTTCTGATGATCGCACCTGTGGCGCTGGCAGTCTGCAAAAAACTGAACACCAACCCGGTTCCCGTTATTATTGGTATTGCAGTGTCCTCCAATCTGCAGGGCGCGGCTACCTTAGTGGGCGACACCACCGCTATTATGCTGGGATCCGAGCTGGGTATGAGCTTTATGGATTTCTTCTGGTATCAGGGCAAGCCCTCCATCTTCTTTGCTGTTGAGCTGGGCGCAGTGATCTCCGCTGTGATCCTATACTTCATTTTCCGCAAAGAAAAGGCCCCCATTCCCAAGAGCGACGAGATGACGAAAGTCACCGACTATGTTCCCACCGTGTTGCTGGTTGGCGCCATCGCTCTGCTGGTCTGCGCTTCTTTCGCTCCCGAGAGCTGGAACTTGCCCGCTGAGATCAATGGCATCATCTGCTGTGTGCTGTTGGTCGTAGGCCTGATTTATAATTTTGTCCGCAATAAGAACCTGAAAGCCATCACCGGTCCGCTGAAGGCCATCGACTTTGAGACTTTGGGTTTGCTGGTGGGCCTGTTTTTGATGATCGGCGGCCTGAAAGCAGAGGGCGTGATCGATGCGCTGGGCGGCCTGCTGGCTAAGCTGGGCGGCGGCAATCCGTTCCTGATGTATACGATCATCGTCTGGGCTTCTGTGCTGATCTCCGCATTCATTGATAACATTCCCTATGTTGCCACGATGCTGCCGGTTATTGCGGTTTTGGCAGCGGATATGGGCATCAATCCCACTCCGCTGTATTTCGGTCTGCTGAGCGGCGCGACCTTGGGCGGCAACTGCACCCCCATTGGCGCCTCCGCCAATATCACCGGCATCGGCATTCTGCGCCGTGAGGGTTATGAGGTCAAAAATTCCGATTTCTTCAAGATCGGAATTCCCTTCACTTTGGCAGCCATTGTTCCGGCGTACATCTATATTTGGTTGGTTTACGGTGTATAATTGCAAAGGACGCGTCTGTTTATGGCGCGTCCTTTTTTCTTGACTTGTCGATAACCTTAGGTTATGATATACAATGTATAAGCACAAAATAATTGAAGGAGTTATTGATTATGTTTGAAGCGGTCCTCGCCTGGTACAACGGTTTGACCGATTCTCTGGGCGGCTCTATTGGCCTGTTCATTGTGGGTTTGATCCTGCTGATCAAGGGCGGCGACTGGTTTGTTGACAGCGCCACCGGCATTGCAAAGCGGTTCCATGTGCCGGAAATTATTATTGGCGCCACCGTGGTCTCTATTGGTACCACCTTGCCGGAGGTTATGGTCTCGGCTACTGCAGCTATGAACCAAAACGGCGCGGTGGCATACGGCAATGCCATCGGTTCTATCATTTGCAACACCTCGCTGATCGCGGCGCTGACCATTGCCATCCGTCCCGCTCCTGTAAACCGGAAGGCTATTGTGATGCCGGTTGTGTTCTTCTTCATTTCTGCCGCAATTTACCTGGTTGCGGCTTACGGCTTCGGTCAGTTTGATCGCTGGCTGGGCATTGTGATGCTGTGTGTTTTTGCAATTTATATGGTCATCACCATCCGGCAGGGCTTTAAGAATCCTGTTGCTGCCGATGAACACGCAGAAGCAGAGAATAGCGCCCAGGGCAGCCTGGTGAAGGATATCATCGTGCTGATTGTCAGCGCTGCGCTGATCGCTGTGGGCGCGGATATGTTGGAAGGCTCTTCCGTATCTCTGGCTACTATGGCCGGTATCCCCACGGAGGTCGTGGGCGTTACAATCGTGGCGCTGTGTACCAGCCTGCCGGAATTGGTCACTGCCATTACTGCCCTTGCCAAGGGTCACGGCGCTCTGTCTTTGGGCAACATCATTGGTGCCAATATCTTCAATTTGGTGTTGGTTTCCGGCGTGGCGGTCACCCTTTCTCCCTTTGCAGTTCCCGAAGGAAGCACCATTTTCGGACAGAACACCTCTTTGGTGATGGAGATTCCGTTGATGATCGCCGTTATGGCGCTGATGACGCTGCCTGCCCTTTTCAAGAAGAAGCTGTTCCGCTGGCAGGGCGGTGCACTGCTTGCAATTTATGTCACTTTTGTGGTGCTGCAGGTACTGATCGCGTTGCATATAATCTGACAAATCCAAATGCCGCCCGTTTGGGCGGCATTTTTTATAGAACAGAAACAGCGGCGGTCAGCGCTTTGGCTGTATCCAAAAGAGGAAGATGCGGATCGCCCTGTTCCGGAAGATAGGGAACGTGGATAAATCCCACTTGGGTGTCCGTTCCGCCAAAATGGTGCAGAAGACGGTAGAGGGTATCGTTGCAGACGAATGTGCCAGCGGTATTGGATACTGCTCCGGGCAGTCCGACGGAAATGATGGCGTTTGCCATTGCCTCCACGGGAACGGTGGCAAAAATGCCGTCCGCACCGCCTGGGATGATGGGCTGACCGGCCGGTTGGTTGCCTTGGTTGTCCGCTATTTTGGCAGATTGCCAGTTGATACCGATTCGCTCCGGTGTCACAGCAGCGCGGCCGCCGGCCTGTCCGATGCAGAGAATGATGTCCGGCCGCAGCACCTTGGCTTCTTTCAGCACTGTTTCTGCTGCCAGCGCAAAGACTGTGGGAATTTGGAATTTACATAACGCATAATTGCCAACGGTATCCGGCAGCAGCTTTACGGCCTCCCAAGCAGGATTGACGGATTCTCCACCAAAGGGATCGAAACCGGTGATCAGTATTTTTTTCGTAGAAAACACCTCCCAAATTGGGAAAATTCAGAGGGAAAAGGCGCGGAGACCCGCGCCTTTGAATTATTTCATAGCGTTGTAAGCCGCTAAAACTTTTTGCGCAGCTTCGCCTTCCACACCGGTGATCTCCGCCAGCGCACCGACCACGCCCTTTTCAGCGATCAACGCCTGCAGCTGGACGCTTTGGGGATCTTCAGGGTTGTCGTAAAGCATACAAGCGGCAACGCCCACGGCGTAATGATCTACGCTCAGACCGTATGCGATGGCGTGCTTCATAGGTCCGATGAGCCGGTCGCTGGGGGCAAGCTTGCGCAGGGGTTCCCGGGCGACTCGCTTCACCTCGTCTACCAGATAAGGATTGCGGAAGCGATTGATTGCGGAAGCAGAGTAGGCAGCCATCGCTTCGGGAGCAAAGCCGTGGCGCTTGCACAGCATAGCACTGCACTCAGCCATTACGCCCTGGACAGTGGCGAGAATAGCAGGATCTTCAATGGCGTTGCGGATGGTGTCGTGACCCTTCACACAGCCCAGGCAGGCAGTGATGCAGTGGGGGCCGTTGAAGCCGAAGAGCTTCCGCTCCAGATAGGGCTCCAGCTTATCCACGATTTCCATACCGGCAAGACCGTTAAAATTACCCTTGATGCCAGAGCGTTCCACATCCCATTCGCAGTGGCGTTCCACCATCACATCCACAAAGTTTTCACTGCGGAAGGGAGGCACGATCCGGTCCACCACGCAGTCAGGGAAGCCAACATACTGATCGGCGTAGGCTTTGTCCGCATCAGACAGCCGCTCGTAAACGTGGGCTTTCAGCTGAGAGGAGGCGCGGATGGCGTTCTCGCAGGCGATGATGTTCATACATTCCGTTACACCGGCGGCACGGCGCTCGGCAATACCGGCGGCAAAAGCACCTGCGATCCGGGGCAGAATGGTCAAGCCTACGGCGGTGGTGACCAGCTCAGCGTCCACAAATTCCTTTGCCAGCTCCGGGGCATTGGAATTCATAGCAGAGATGTTGGAAACGGTCACATCCTCGCAGTGCGCATCCACAATGTGGACGGTGTAGGATTTCAAACTGTTCACTGCGTCCAGCAGGGGCTGGAAAACATCCGCAAACAGCACGTGGTAGCCTGCTTTTTCCAACAGCAGACCAATGAAGCCGCGGCCAATATTGCCGCCGCCGAACATAATTGCCTTTTTCATAAAAATCCTCACCTTTCAGACAATAATAGTGGTTTTCTCTTTCCATATCTTACCGCAGTGACAGGAAAAAGTCAATCTTCTGCCCAAAAAAATGAGGGTGCAGATTCTGCACCCTCATTCCTTTAATTTGATTACTTGTGAGCGCCAGCAACCTGTGCGGCAACTTCAGCAGCGAAATCATCGACCTTCTTCTCGATGCCTTCACCCTTAATGTAGTGAACAGCATCAACAAAGGAGATCTTGCCGCCCAGCTTCTTGGCAGCGTCGGCAATGTAGCCGGCCACGTCGCCCTTG
>CAYVSU010000097.1:0-4984 GCA_964454215.1 uncultured Oscillospiraceae bacterium
GTTTGCAGAGCTGCTGGGCGAGGATCTGGAGCCCAATATGAAGGCTGATACCAAGGCAAATCTTGCTTGGCGTGTGGACTGCGAGTACGGCGCGACCGCCGGCAAGTTTGACCTGGCCAAGGTGGCCAAGGCCAATGGTCTGGATGCCATCCACGACACTGTGCATGAAATGGCCCGCGACGAGGCGAGACATGGCCGCGGTCTGGAAGGCCTGCTTAAGCGTTACTTCTAAACAACTAGATACCGACGATAATTCTTACCGCCGGTCCCCAAACCGGGGATCGGCGGTTTTTCAAAACATCCAAAAAAGGAGTATTCCCCATATGAAAATTCGTATTGACAAAGATATTGTAACCTTTACTCCGGAGCACGCCGCCGAAGCCGCCGAACTGGAAGCACTTTGGATCAAGATGGGCAACTGCATCGGTGGAAATAAATCCCTGGAGCCGATCGGCGTATACATCCCCACGGAAAATAAAACCGCCCAATTCCATATCGCGGGGCTGAATTTCCAAGAAAAGAATGCCATTCCCGAGATCCGGGCACCCTATGATACGGATGTGTACTGCGTCACCTGCAACAAGACCGTTCATATTCAGGCCGGCGAAGTCGTTCCCTTCTGCTGCGGCAGATTGATGGAGATTTTGGACTAAGACGGAAAAAGAAACGAAAACAGATGGGTTTTCCCATTTTATAGATAACAGCCAACGATCCGACAGAAAGGAGCAACATTATGTTAACCAAACTTTTTGCCGCTTTGCTGACTGTACTGCTGCTTACGGGCTCTGCCCCTACGCAAGCGAAGCCAGTAGAAACAGCGGCGATCCCGCAAAAAACCGTCGTAAAAGAAATCCAGGCGCCGGCGCTGCCGGTGGAAACTGCGGAGAATACCGAAGCAGTTGTGGAGCAGACGGTAACGCTGCTGACAGCCCAAGAGGCGGAAGCAATTGCCCTTGCCCACGCGGGTCTTGCCGCGGAGCAAGTCACTTTCTCCCGGTCAGAATTCGATAAAGACGACGGCGCTGTCCAATGGGAAGTGGAGTTCCGGCACGAAGACTGGGAGTATGACTACACCGTCCACGCCGAGACCGGCGCTATTTTGGAATGGAGCAAGGAATACGATCCGAAAACACCCACGATAGTAACAGAACCTCCGGCGACCGAACCCTCTGTTACCGAGCCGGCAGAAAAAGAACTGACTGCCGCGGAAGCCAAGACCATTGCCCTTGCCCACGCAGGTTTGTCCGAAACCCAGGTTACACGCCTGAAGGTAGAGAAAGACCGGGAAAAGGGCGTATGGGTTTATGAAGTGGAATTCCGGCAGGGAAAGCTGGAATACGAGTATGAGATCCACGCCGAAACCGGCGAGATCCTGGAATGGAGCAAGGAGATCGACGACTGATACAAGTCCCCCAACGGGAGCGGATAGATCCGCTCCCGTTTTTGTCAATTTTTTCCCAAGAAACTTTGGCTTCCCAACGGATTCCGACAAAATAACAGCCACGACCCGTGATAGGATAAGAAAAACAGAAAAGGTCGTGATACAAATGATGGTATCGTTGGGAATTTATGTCCGCCGGGGGCAGCGGCAGCTGAAACGCTGGCTTGCTGATCCACGGGTCCATATCCTGGCCCAGTGTGTCGGCTATCTGCTGCTGGGCTTTGCCGCCAGTGCCGCCAGTTTGTGCAGCTATGCTCAGCCCCTTGCGCTGGGATTGATCTGCGCCTCCTGCGGCTGGCCTGCGCTGCTGCTGAGTATCGGCAGCATCAGCGGCTATTTACTGTTTTGGGGCGCTGCCGGGAGTCAACCGGTGGTTTGGTGTATGGCCGGGCTGATAATCGCAATGGTGCTGGGAAACCGGCAAATTTTACGATCCTCCATCTTACTGACACCGACGGTTTGCGCTATGATCGTGGCAGCCACCGGCGTGATGTTCCAATTTTGGCAGAAGGACTCCCTTCCCGTTCCCATTTACATACTCCGGGTGGCCGTGGCATTCTTGTCTGCCTGGACATTTGCCGCAGCCGCCCAGCGGCGGGATCCTGTGGTAGATTGGGTTGTTTGCGCAATGGGCGTGCTGGCGCTGGCGCAGATCGCGCCGGTCACCTGGCTCAATTTGGGATATGTGGCAGCAGCGGCGCTGGCCTGCTCCGGAGCGCTGCCCGCGGCATCGCTGGCAGGCCTGGCCCTGGATCTTGCCCAGATCTCCCCGGTACCGATGACCGCTGTGATGAGTCTTGCCTATCTTTTGCGTCTGCTCCCATGGGGTAAAAAATGGTTCTGCTGCGGTGCGCCAGCAGCAGTTTATCTGCTGATTATGGGGCTCTGCGGCGTGTGGGCACCGATGCCCGTCCCGGCGCTGGTCCTGGGCGGCGGCGTGGCTCTGTTGATGCCCGGCAGCACCAAGCTGGCTCACCGCCGGGGTGAAACCGGTGTTGCCCAGGTGCGGCTGGAACTGGCATCTGAGGTCCTGAACCAAACCCAGCATCTGCTGCGGAATCTTGAGGAAGCTCCCGTTGACGAGCAGGCGCTGATCGCCCGGGCTGCAGACCGGGCCTGCAGTGGCTGTGCCTGCCGGAACAACTGCAAGGAGTTGCCTGCGGAGCTGCCCACAGCACTGCTGCATAAACCGTTGGGCAACGGTGCGGATCTACCTCTGCGGTGCCGCAAAGCCGGGCGGTTGCTTCAGGAGCTGCGGCGCAGCCAGGAGCAGCTTCGTATTATCCGGGCCGACCGGGATCGGCAGCAGGAGTACCGCTGGGCGGTGATCCAGCAGTATGAATTTCTTTCGGAATATTTGCGGGATGTGTCCGATACCATCGCCAAGCGGATCGACCCACCTCAGCAGTGGTATCAGCCGGAGATCGCAGTATGCTCCGCCAGCCGGGAAAACGCCAACGGTGACCGCTGCCTGTGGTTTGCGGGCGTGGAATGCAAGTATTATATTGTCCTCTGTGACGGAATGGGCACCGGCAGCGAGGCAGCAAAAGAGGGGAAATCCGCGGGAAATATGCTCCGCAAGCTCCTGGCGGCGGGCTATCCGCCGGAATATGCCCTGCGTACCTTAAACAGCTTGTGCGCCCTTCGGGGCAAAGCCGGGGCAGTGACTGTGGACTTGGCTGAATTGCAGCTGGACACAGGAAAAGCCGTCCTGTATAAATGGGGCGCTGCACCCAGTTATGTGATCTCCCGGGGAGAAATCGTAAAAATCGGGACAGCCACCCCGCCGCCTGGTCTGTCGGTAACAGAGGGTCGTGAAACGGTAGAGAAGCTGTCCCTGCGTCGGGGAGAGACGCTGGTTTTGCTCAGCGATGGCGCTGGGGGAGAGGAAGTCCTGCGCGACTGCTGGGTGCGCTCCGGCGAGCCTGCCGGGGAGCTGGCCGCCAGAATTTTGGAGGTTGGCAGTGCCGGTGCCAGTGACGATGCCACTGTCGCTGTGGTGCGTCTGACCTCTGTAAGCACGTCAACATAATACCATAAAGCATTTGCGAAATCTGTCGAAACACAAGATGTAGATGAAAAATAGGCAGAAAAACCACAATATTTTGTAAAAGAAATCGTTTTCTGTTGCAAAAGATCCGCTGCTGCCGCAGCGGATCTTGCTTTTATTCTTTTTCTTCATTATTATCTCAGGCAAAAATCCCGGTATCCCGTTGCCGGATAGGGGGTTGGATTGCAATTTGTCTTACTGCTGTACTCTCCGCCGCCGGTAACATTGCCAAACATCTCACCCCAGCCGCCGTAGTAGTTCAGGTACTCCCGGAAATCATTGTAATGATTGTGGGTGTAAAACACATACACTTCATCTGTTTCATAAATACCATTGCCGTTGCGATCCTGACGGGTATAAACGATCCGGGCGGCGCCCCGGCTGATTGTGGTACCGTCATTGTAGATCTTAGCCGCGTAGCCGGGGGTTTCCGTGCCGCTGGTACCGATGTCGATCTCGTAGTACTGAAGATCGCCGCCACAGCCGGAAATATCTGGCAGCACCGGCTCATAGGGATATTTACTGGTGTTGCCGCTGAAATAGGAATGATTGGAACGCAGGTAAATGCCCCAGGGATCGCTTCCCACCTTAGTCACCTTTTTGGAGGTATAGTTGGCAGGCAGCGTATCGGCAGATCCACCGAACGCATACAGATAGGCCGCCACTTCCTCCAATGTGATGTACGCCGCACCCTTATAAACGCGGATCACTTCCCGACCGTAGCCGTCCACCACCACATAGGTGTTGCCGTCATCCTCATACCAGGTAGCCGTATTGCGCAGATATTGATTGTCGTCCATAGGCTGGTAGACCGCATCCACCGCATACTGACCGGGCAACTCTAACGATCCGGACAGCAGATAATGCTCGGTCCGGTAGCAGGCATCGGTATAGCAGCAGGCTGGGGTATAGTTTTCGTAAAATTCGTCCTTATTGACATTTACATAAGGGTCAGAATCGTGGCCGCCGCAACCGATATAGACCGGGGCGGTGGTTTCGGTAGGCACGGTTGTTTCAGCAGGCACAGTGGTTGCCGGAGCCTCTGTCCGGCTGCAGGCAGCGCAAGAAAGAAGCAGGAGCACTGCCAGCAAAAGCGCCGTCGTTCGTTTGATAAGCAGCATAACGCAAGGATCCTTTCTGGAAACGTTCTGAAGTCTATTGTAAAGGCTGTGGAGAAAATTGTCAATTATGTGTGTGGCGGTACAATAAAATGCCGCCGGGTTTTCCCGGCGGCATATCTGTTTTTCATTAGGCGTTGCCTTCCATTTCTTTCAGAGCGTCCTTGCGGCTGAAGTGTGCGCGGCCCTTCTCGTCAAAGCCCATAAACTTGACCCAAGTCATATCGCCCAGATTCAGAACATCCTCAACCTTCTCTACGCGGCGGTTCTCCAGCTTGGAGATGTGGACCATTCCGTCGTGACCGGGAGCGATCTCCACAAAAGCGCCGATGGGCAGGATGCGAACCACCTTGCCGTAGTACAGCTTGCCAACCT
>CAYVSU010000098.1:0-4772 GCA_964454215.1 uncultured Oscillospiraceae bacterium
GTATGGACCTGATCACCGAGGCATTCAAAAAGGCATTGCTTGAAAAGTTCCAAGGACAATAAACGGTAACAGTGCCCCCCAAAAGGCAGCAAATATATTGCATTTACGGCAATCAGATCGTAACCGAAGTGGTCACGCTGGTGCTGACAAAAGATTAAAGACCAAATATGTGCTAATAAGCCCATCGAGGATTGATTTCCTCGGTGGGCTTGAGATTTTATGCGCAATTCGTTAAAAAGACTTTCAATTTCGCGGATTTATGGTAATACCATAGCTAACGAAAAAGGAGGTCCTTTTTATAAAAATTACAATGCGACCAGCGATAGCACTGCCGAGGATGATCATTCACAGGAAGGTGGCGGCTTACTGTCGGGTGAGTACACAACAGGAGATCCAGCATCACAGCCTGGAGGCGCAGCGAACATATTATGAGAAAATGATCGCCGGCAATCCGGCGTGGGAGTTTGTTGGGACATATGCGGATGAAGCATCCGGGCGGCACAATCCGAAAATGCGGGATTTTCAACACATGATGGAGGATTGCCGGGCAGGGAAGATCGACCTGATACTGGTAAAATCCATCAGCCGCATGGGCCGGAATACACTCCAGTTTTTGCAGGCATGTGATGAACTCAAGGAGCTTGGGGTGGATGTGTATTTTGAGTTGCAAAAGCTATATCTCCATAACCCCAAAGCGGTCCGTCTCCTAACGATTTATGCCAGTGTGTACCAGCATGAAAGCGAAGTCAAAAGTATGAACACTTGCTGGGGGATTCGCTCGCGTTTTGCAAATGGCACGTCTGCCTTTGCCAATACTCCCTGTTACGGTTATTGCAGGAATGAGGAAGGCGAGTTAGAGTCAGTGCCGGAGGAGGCGGAGGTAGTACGGCTGATTTATTCCTGCTGCCGACAAGGGATGTCCTTGCGGAGTATTGCGGGAGAGTTAAAGGTCCGTGGAATCCTTTCTCCGAGGGGGAGCGCCATTTGGGGGATTGAGACCATCCGGCGGATATTGCATAATGAAAAATATTATGGACACGTACTGTTACAGAAAACGTACGTGTCCAATTATTTTACAGGTAAGCGATCTCTGAATAATGGCGAACTACCTCGGTTTTTGATTAATAATCATCATGAGCCAGTTGTGACTGAGTTAGGGGCTGATACAATGGAGTGCTTGGAACGGAGTCCTGCGGACTGTAAATTCGATAGTTTAACGATTACATGTGGGCGAGGCTTATCAGAAATGATATTTTTTGACAAAAACTCCATAAACCAGCCCGGTGCCTGACATTCAAAAAGTTCTGAAAATGTGGGAGAATTGAACAAAACGACTAAAAAGAGAGCATAAAAATACGGCGTTGGGACACGAAAAGCTGCGTCCCAACGCCGTGGTCCGAGTGGCGAGACTCGAACTCGCGGCATCCTGGTCCCAAACCAGGCGCCCTACCAACTGGGCCACACCCGGAAATACGATATAATGGCGAGAAAGAAGCTTTGCTCTCTCGGCTTGTAGTGCCCGAAAACATATGAGCTTGCGCCGATCTATGATCGCATTCAAATACCTTTGATATATTCGGGTACTGCAAAAATGCAGTACAAGCATTATACACCATAACGGAGCAAAAAGCAAGGAGTAAGTTTTGAATAAAAGCAAGCTGCCGCAGTTTTGCGGCAGCTTGTGATCATATGTAGTTTTATTTTCCAATTAGTGCGTCAGCTTCGCTGCGGCTGTAGACAACCTGTGCGCCGTCTGCAGTTACTATGACCCACAGATCCCATCCGGATGCCACCGGCAGATCAGCGGTTTGCACGCTGCCACCATTGCCGTTGATGATAACATAATCGATCCAGCCGGGAACAGTGACGGCATAATATCCGTCCTTCTTCGTCATCGCCTCACCAGGCCAGGAATTGAAGGCGTTTTCCAGCGGAGAATTGAGCCAGGCCCAACAGCAGGGGGAGGACCAATCAGAAGGAACGCTGGCATAGACGGTGATGGTCTTTTCAGCGGGGGGAGTCAATTCATCCTCAGTAGGCTGGTGATAATAGACCTTTGCAGAGTTACTGAAGACAACGATCCAAATTTCTGAACCCGGTTCAATGGACAAATCGACGGTCTGTACACTGCCGTCGTTACCGTTGACCAATACGGAATCGACCCAAAGCGGGATTTCTACGGTGTAGTGATCGCCGGTTGCGTTTAACGCCTGACCGGGCCAGGCACTGTACAGATTTTGCTGGGTCGCATTCTCCCAAGCCCACAGGCGGGGAGTAGCCCAATCGCTGGGAGTATAAACGTGGATCAAGGTGGAATCATTGGCTTCCGGTTCTGTGGTGGGAGTAGCGGTGGTTTCTTCCGGTACTGTTGTTTCAATGGGTGCAGTGGTTTCGTTCGGTACAGTTGTAGTGTTGGCTCCAGCGCTTTCTTCAGGCACGGTGGTGCTGGGGGCAGAAGTAGTGCCTGCGGGAGGAGTTGTGCTGCTGCTGTTGGCCTTTGGGCCGCATCCGGCTAGAGCGGCGATCACCAATGTTGCAATCAAAACGATGGAAAGAACAGATGTTTTTTTCATAGAAGAGCCCTCCAATATTAAACATTAAACAGGAAATTGACAATGTCGCCATCCTTCATAACATACTCCTTGCCTTCACTGCGGACTTTACCCTGAGACTTAGCATTTGCTATAGTGCCCAGATGCTTCAAATCCTCAAAAGCGATGACTTCGGCGCGGATAAAGCCCCGCTCAAAGTCGGAATGGATCTTGCCAGCAGCTTGGGGTGCCTTCGTGCCGCGCTTGATGGTCCAGGCGCGGCATTCATCAGTGCCGGCAGTCAGGAAGGAACAAAGACCCAGCAATGCGTAGCTGGACTTGATCAATCGGTCCAGACCGGATTCCGCAACACCCAGCTCCTCCATAAACATAGCCTTTTCCTCTGGGTCGTCCAGCTCGGCGATATCTGCCTCCAGCTTAGCACAAATGGGCAAAAGCTGACTGCCTTCTTCGTCCGCCAGAGTCTTCACAGCCATATAATGGCGGTTGCTTTCCGGTTCATTGATCTCAGCTTCTGCAAGATTTGCAACATAAATCGTCTTTTTCAGCGTCAGAAGATCGGATGTGCCGATGAGAGCCATATCATCGTCGGTGCCATCAAAGGTCCGTGCCAGCTTACCGGCGTTCAAATGCGCCAGCAGATCGTTGAATAACGCGACTTCCCGGGCAGACTTCTTGTCGCCGCCCTTCATTGCCTTTTGAGCCTTGTCAATACGGCGCTCTACCATTTCAATGTCTGCCATTACAAGCTCCAGATTGATGATCTCAATGTCCCGCAGGGGATCGGTGGAGCCCTCCACATGGGTCACATTGGAATCTTCAAAGCAACGGACTACGTGGACAATGGCGTCAGTGGTACGGATGTTGGAAAGAAACTTATTGCCTAAGCCTTCTCCCTTGCTTGCGCCTTTCACAAGGCCGGCAATGTCCACAAATTCCACAATGGCCGGGGTGGTTTTCTTGGGCTTGTAAAAGTCAGAGAGCCACTGCAGGCGCTCATCGGGAACGGACACAACGCCCACATTGGGGTCAATGGTACAGAAAGCATAGTTGTCTGCCGGAACACCGGCATTGGTAATAGCGTTAAAGAGTGTGGACTTACCCACATTGGGCAGTCCTACAATACCTAATTTCATTTTCTTTCCTATCTCCTTAAAAATCCTTTATTTATCAAGGTTTTTTGGCTCCCCGGTTTTCCGTATACACCTTTTCTACACCTTTTTTACACCTTTTTACGCCTTTTTCACACTAAAGAGGTGGGGGAGCTTTCCGTAAACAAGGATACGGCCTTTAGCATCGAATCGTTTGTGGCGTGCACATAACGGTTCATACAGTATATCACATTAACCCCTCTTTTTCAATAGAAAACGCTGAATATCTATCGTTGTTTCACTTTTTTCGAATTTTTTAGAAAATAAAGTCTTACTGAGATATTCTTTGTATTCCTTTCGCTTGACCATCTTCTTGACGCTGACGAACAAAATGAATGGGCAGCTACTTTAATTTGCGCAGACGAATTTTTGAAACATACTTCTTGTACTTCGCGAGGTCACTTTTAGAAAATGGATGTCCGTGTGCAGGATAAATGGTATCGGCATCTTCTGCAAGCAACACATCCTATGATTTCTCAAAATCTGCTTTGTCCTCTATCCAGATAATCAACCTCTTGATGCTTGGAAAGTCATTCATAGCGGCATCACCACAGAAAATTACATTGTCCACTTTAAGGGAAATGGAATCTGCGGTATGACCAGGGGTGAACAGAATTTTTCCTTGCAGAATTTCTTCCAACTCTGCCTTGTTGGTTTCTGTAATTTCTATAAACCTGTCGTTATGTTTCTCATCAATCACAGGGAAGCGATGCTCTGCCTTGCCAACCAATCCCATAAGCTTGCAAAAAATCCATGCAAGCACCGTACTGCACCCACCCTCGAAAGAGTTCTGCCCTCTTTTTAAGGTCGGCATGGATTTGTCGCTCATGATTACCTTCAAGTCTTCATTTTTTCCGAGCAATTCATTCAGAAAACCTGCATGGTCATCGTGTGCATGGGTCAAGAAAACATATTTAATATCGGATAATTTGATGCCTTTCTTTTGGAGTTTCGCTTCAACAGGTTTAAGACTATGTTCATATCCCGTATCAATCATAATATATCCGCTATGGCAAGGATATACATAGGTGTTCATCACAATATTTCCTGCATTCAATATGTTCATACA
>CAYVSU010000099.1:0-4755 GCA_964454215.1 uncultured Oscillospiraceae bacterium
CCGGGGTGTCCAGAATGTTGATGCAATAGCCGCCGTACTGGAACTGCATAACGGAGGAGGTAACAGAAATACCTCTTTGTTTTTCGATCTCCATCCAGTCAGAGGTAGCGGCACGGGAATTTTTCTTGCCTTTGACGACGCCTGCCTGGGCGATAGCGCCGCCGTAGAGCAGGAATTTTTCAGTCAGGGTAGTCTTACCTGCGTCGGGGTGGGAGATGATGGCGAAGGTTCGCCGCCGACTGATCTCTTGGTTTAATGTTGTCATATTATCGACTCCTAAAACAGGGTAATTTATTTCAAACCAATCTATTTTATCACGTTTTTTAACTATTTACAAGGGGCAAAGGGCGATAAATGATTGTTTATGCAGTGAATTCCCGTAACACGGCAAAAAGAGTTCCCGTATTGGGAACCCTTTTGCTATGCTAGAGTCAAAGTCTCACCGGAGTGGATGCAGTATTGTTTATCATCCGTGCGGAACCAAACTGCCATCAGGCTGGGGTTATGTACCTGATTGCCGTCTGCACTGAAAATCAGGCTGTTGTAGGCGTGGACATAATTATAGATCTCGATGTTGGTGGCATACCAAATATCAGCTCTGCCGCTGATCTTCTTGCAGAAATCCTCCAGAAGTGTCCAGTTATTGCTGTTATGGAATTCGTAACTGTGCCCCCAAAGGTAGAAAAGTCGGGGATATCGGTTGGCGTAGTAGGTATGGGGAGCGTCGGGCTGGATCTGGAGAAACTTGTCTGCATAGTCCATCAGCGCGGGGTTTTCGTGGTGTGCAGTGGGCATCCAGGCAAACCAGTCAGCAGGCAGACGGAAATCACAGTTGTCCCCACCCAGTGTCCGTGAATAGACGATACCCAGATCCTGCAGATAGGAACGGATATTTTCATAGTTGGTGCCGTTTTGGAAACAGGTAATACCGCTGTCAGGGTATGCCATACCACGGATGATCTTTCTGTATCGCTTTTCCAACGCCAGGCGGCAGTTCAGCACGTCTTGAATGACATCAAGGGGACGGGCAAGACCAGGGGCTATATGAAAATCCCCGTGGACAGCAATCTCGTGACCTGCATCGACGATGTGTTTTTGAATTTCATCAGCGGTCAAATGCCAGTCAGCATCGTCTTTGCCGAGTAGGCCGCTGTTGATATTAAAAGTGCATTTGATGCCGTAGCGGCCAATGATCTCGGCCAGACGAATGTCGTGACGACAGCCATCGTCATAGCTGAAGGTGACGGCTTTGGCTTTTCCACCGGGAAAGCGCAAAAAACGGTAACGCATAAAACATCTCCCTTTCAAAATCGGCAAGAGCGGGAAAAGACCGCTCCTTCGGTTATTATATCGTGCCTTTTGTCAAAATACAAGAAATAAGGCGTATCTTGACAACAGTTTTTTGCGGCGGTAAAATAGGGGAAAAGGAGGGCTTTTCTATGCGTTGTGAAGTGATCCATTTGAAAGAGAAATTTCCAGTTCTGGGCGATGACGGGCGGGATCCGCTGATGACGGTTTACGTGCCGGATCCTCTGCTGCAGAGAGAAGAACTACGGAACAAAAAACGGCCCTGTGTATTGGTGTGCCCCGGCGGCGGCTATCATTTTGTCAGTGATCGGGAGGCAGAGCCCATCGCACTGCATTTCTTGCCGGAAGGCTACGTTGTGTGTGTTGTGACTTACTCTGTAGCTCCCCATAGATTTCCGACGCAGCTTCAGGAAGTGGCGGCTGCTATGGAACTGATCCATCAAAACGCAAAAGAATGGGATTGCGATGGAGGTCGGGTGGCGATCGTCGGATTCTCTGCCGGCGGCCATTTGGCAGCCCACTACTCCAACGCTTTTGATATTCCGGAAGTGCGGGCGGTGTTTCCGGAAAGTAAGCCGGTGCAGGCTACGGTCCTCTCCTATCCTGTTATTTCGGCTGACCCGGCATATTGCCATCCTGGCAGTTTCTGCAATCTGCTGGGCCACGATTACCCTATGACCCAGGAAGAGCTGGACCGTTTCTCCTGTGATCGGTTGGTTACAGAGCACACACCTCCTGCGTTTTTGTGGCACACTGCCGGAGATGAATTGGTACCGGTTCAAAACACCTTGCTTTACGCCCAGGCGTTGGCAAACAGCGGTGTTCCTTTCGGCGTACATATCTATCCTGCCGGGCATCACGGTTTGGCGACAGTGGACGCGGTGACCAATTTGGAATTGAGCGAAGAGATCAAAAGAGCCAACGACTGGATGCAACAGGTAAAAATCTGGCTGAAGGATAATTTATAGGATAAAAAAGACTCCCGAAAATCGGGAGTCTTTCTGCTTGTTGTTCGCCTTATATTTCCATCTTTCTGCCCCGGTCACGGTGCGGGATGATGGTGATTAGTTTCCTTGTAAAGCGGCTTCGATATACACATCTGCATGCTGTGCGGCTTCCTTGAGGCATTGTTCAGCGGATATCATCCCATTTGCCGCTCGCAAAATGGGATCATTCAGCATTGCCCTAACGTCATATTTGGCTGCTATCGAATATTCACTGACATCTTCTACAAAGTAAGGCACATCCACTCTGCCAACGACATTCTTAAAAGATTCCAGATCCACATAATTTGCCGCATTTTCTTCCGAACCGAACGCCACACTGATGATATCGTCCGCTGTAGTGCCCCGCCAAGTGGATTGATGGCCGACAATGGCAAGGTACTTGGCGCCATAGGTAGCGGCAAACTTTGCGAACAGCCAAGCGGCGGTCTCATCCCGACAGTTGATGGCGATGGCAATATGAGAATAGTGATGCACACCTGCCATATAGTTGGTCTGGTCTTTTTCTTCCGTGGGGAAAGGTGCGAAAGCGGTGATGAAATTACGGGTCTCGTCATAGGCAGAATCCTGAATGAAACGTGTCAGAAGACATTCAACTGTCGATGCGATCTGTCCTTTGAGAAAGAGATCATAAGACTTTATCCCTTCCGCGCGATAAGTTTTCAGAGGGAACCAAATTTGCTCTGTCATCTCCGCTTGTAACTGCCGTTCAAGGGCTTGCAGCACAATGGGTTCGGAGTAACTGGACTTTGTGCCATCTGCAGAGAAGTACAGATCTCCACCATAGACTTGCGCATAGCAGTACATAATGGTATTGACAGAGGAATAAGATGAGCCGCCGTAGACGGCAACAGAACCATCCTCGTTATACTTCGTCATTTTCCGGCAGGCTTCAATATATTCGCCCCAAGTCCACTCGGTGGGGATGTCGCCCAGCTCTGCTTCCTCCCAGGCGGCCATATTGATGGCAACGTAGTACTGCAAGCCGCCGCAGGGAATGGAGTAATAACGACCGTTATAGCTGTAAACATCTGTGCCCCAAGTTTCGATCAGGTCAATGCCTTCTTCCGCCAATTTATCGGTGATGTCCAAAAACAGTCCGTCGTCCCAGTAAGCAGAAAGATAGTTCAAGCCAAAAGTACATATAACATCTAGTTGGCTTGCAACCAACGCTAAGTAAGCAGGCATACCTGAAGTCGGGGAGTTTGAATATGTGGTCCATTCCACTGCGATGTTGGGGTAGTAGGCGTTAAATTCATCCACAAACCCTTGCATTGCCGGTGACAGGTCGACTATATATCCAAACCGTACCGTGCCTGTGTAATCCCGCAGTTCCTCATCGACGATCCAGTCGTTGGGGTCTGGTGCTTCCGTTGTAGTGGGAACGGTAGTCTCCGGGGGTGTGGAAGTGGTGGGTGCGGCGGTTGTAGTCGAAGGAGTGGTGGTTACCGCCGGCGTGTTCGTCTTGGCGCAGGCGCAGAGGGATAAAAGCAGCACCGCCGCAAGACCGAGTGCGAATCGTTTATGTAGCCTCATCTCGTGAACCTCCTATGTGTTTTTCTTCCCCGCCCCGAAAATGGGCGGGTATTCAGTCTGGTTTGCGTTTTCACAGCGTTACCTCCTTTGCAGCGGAGATAAGGCGGACGCGCATCCTTATCTATATTATACAATCATTCTTCATTCGCGTCAATGAAAATTGTGTATTTTTCTTACGACATAGCACGCCGCAGCATAGGAAAACCATTGAAATCAGTCCTCCTTTTTATATTCACTATCCCTATAACGAAAAACTGTGCCAATTTGGGACAAAGAAACGAAAGAATTATTAAAAAATTATATTATTAGTGACGTATACACCTTTTTCACGCAAAAAAGACTCCCGAAAATCGGGAGTCTTTCTGTTTATGGACCGAATTAGGCCTTGCCTGCGCAGCCCAGAACGTTGATCAGCTTGTGGCGGACCAGTTCCTTAATGTTGGCGCGAGCGGGCTTCAGGTACTCACGGGGGTCAAAGTGGCTGGGGTACTGTGCAAAGTGATCCCGGATGGTGCCGGTCATTGCCAGACGCAGGTCGGAGTCAATGTTGATCTTGCAGACAGACAGCTCAGCAGCCTTGCGCAGCTGGGATTCGGGAACGCCGATGGCGTTGGGCATCTTGCCACCGTTGGCATTGATCATCTTCACGTAGTCCTGAGGAACGGAAGAAGAACCGTGCAGAACGATGGGGAAGCCGGGCAGACGCTTGGTGACCTCTTCCAGAACGTCGAAGCGCAGAGCGGGAGGGACCAGAATGCCTTCCTCGTTCAAGGTGCACTGCTCGGGGGTGAACTTATATGCGCCGTGGCTGGTGCCGATGGCGATGGCCAGAGAGTCGCAACCGGTGCGGGTGACGAACTCCTCGACTTCCTCGGGACGGGTGTAGGAAGCAGCCTCAGCGGAAACG
>CAYVSU010000100.1:0-4732 GCA_964454215.1 uncultured Oscillospiraceae bacterium
GGGATCTTCCCGGGGTTATGGCAAAATATAGAATCGAGAATTTGAATGAAATTATTGGAGGCGTAAAGTAATGGGTAAGGATGTAATTGTAGCGTGTGATTTTTCTTCTTCCGAGGCAACTTTCGCATTTTTGGACAAGTTTACCGGCAGAAAGCCCTTTGTAAAGATCGGTATGGAGCTTTACTATGCCGAAGGTCCCAGCATTGTTAAACAGATCAAGGCAAGAGGCCATAAGATCTTTTTGGATCTGAAACTTCATGACATTCCCAATACTGTGAAGAAGGCTATGGCTGTTCTTTCCAATTTGGATGTAGACATTACCAATCTCCACGCCGCCGGTGCAACCGCTATGATGCAGGGCGCTCTGGAGGGTTTGACACGTAAAGACGGTACCCGCCCCCTGTTGATTGCTGTAACGCAGCTGACCTCCACCGATCAGGAAACACTGGAAAGAGATCTGCTGATCGAGAAGCCCATTGACGAAGTGGTTATGCACTACGCCGAAACCGCTAAGAACGCCGGTCTGGACGGTATCGTCTGCTCCCCTCTGGAAGCCGGTAAAGTTCACGACCGCTGCGGCAAAAACTTCCTTACCATCACCCCCGGCGTACGCTTTGCTGACGGCGATATTGGGGATCAGAAGCGGGTTATGACCCCCGCCGCTGCCAAGGAGATCGGTTCTGACTACATCGTGGTGGGGCGTCCCATCACCGCTGCAGCTGACCCTGTTGCAGCTTATGAACGCTGTGTCGCCGAATTCTGTGATTAAGGAGAAAGAAAATGGAAAGCTACAAAAGAGAGTTTATTGAATTCCTGCAAAGCGCAGGTGTTTTGAAGTTTGGTGATTTCACCGCCAAGTCCGGCCGTAAGATCCCTTATTTTGTCAACGCCGGTATGATCAAGACCGGTGATCAGATCACCAAGATGGGCGAATTCTACGCCAGAGCTTACTTAGAAAAGCTGGGCAAAAAGCAGGCTGTTTTGTACGGCCCTGCCTATAAGGGCATCTCCCTGTCCATTTCTGCTGCCGTTGCCCTCTCCAAAGAGGGTTTGGATCTTCCCTTCTTCTTCAACCGCAAGGAAGTAAAGGATCACGGCGAAGGCGGCGTGTTTGTCGGTTA
Organism: uncultured Oscillospiraceae bacterium; assembly: GCA_964454215.1. Taxonomy (GTDB): domain Bacteria; phylum Bacillota; class Clostridia; order Oscillospirales; family Oscillospiraceae; genus Faecousia. Next base: position 1,122 of record CAYVSU010000100.1, read on the forward strand.
TGTGCCCCAGGCAGGCGAAGAGATCGTCATCATTGAAGATGTGATAACCGCCGGCACCGCCATCCGGGAAAGTATGGAAATCCTCAGCCACTTAGACGGCACCAAGGTCATTGCCACCTTTATTATGGTTGACCGCAAAGAAAAGGGTCAGAGCGAAACGGGCGCTATGCAGGAAATTGAGGAACAGTTCGGCTTCCCCGTCTACTCTGTCGTCGATGTATATGACATCATCGAGTATTTGGAAGAAGATCCCGCCAACGAGGAAAATGTAACTCGAATCAAAAACTATCTCGCCGTGAACGGAGCGAAGTAATATGAGAAGCCTGATCTCCATTTTGGATCTTTCTACCCAGGAGCTGGACGAACTCATCGCCACTGCTAAGGATATCATTATCCATCCCGAAAACTACTGGGATAAATGTGCCCACAAGAAACTGGCAACCCTCTTCTATGAGCCGTCCACCCGGACCCGCCTCAGCTTCGAGGCAGCTATGCTGGAATTGGGCGGCACCGTTTTGGGCTTCAGTGAAGCCAGCTCTTCTTCTGCCGCCAAAGGTGAGAGTATGGCAGATACTGCCAAAATGATCAGCTGTTATGCCGATATTACGGCCATCCGCCACCCCAAAGAGGGTGCACCCTATGTTGCCTCCCGTGCCGCTGGGATCCCCGTGATCAACGCCGGTGACGGCGGTCACAACCATCCCACTCAGACCTTGGCGGATCTTTTGACCATTCATCGGGAAATGGGTCGGCTGAACAACCTGACCATCGGTCTGTGCGGCGACCTGAAATATGGACGCACAGTTCACTCTCTTATCGAGGCAATGAGCCGTTACGAGGGCATTCGATTTGTTCTCATCTCTCCCGAGGAGCTGAAGCTGCCCAGCTATATCCGTTATAATGTTTTGGAAGCGGAACATATTCCCTACTCCGAGGTCACCTCCCTGGAAGACGCAATGCCGGAGCTGGACATTCTTTATATGACCCGCATCCAGCGGGAGCGGTTCGATGACCCTGCCGAGTATGAGCGGCTGAAGGACAGCTATGTGCTGACCGCAGAAAAGATGGAACTTGCCAAAGACAAAATGGCTGTGCTCCATCCCCTGCCCCGGGTCAATGAGATCAGCGTCAAGGTGGACGACGATCCCAGAGCTGCCTACTTCCGCCAGGCACTGAACGGAAAATATATGCGTATGGCGCTGATTCTCAAGCTGTTGGAAGAAGCCAGAAATCCTGTCAAAGAAGCAAGGGATACAGAGGATCTGGTTTACGACCGGATCTGCCGAAACCCCAAGTGCATCGTGCAGACCGAGCAGGAGCTTCCCCAGATCGCTAAATTGACGGACAAAGCGGCAAATATCCACCGCTGCATCTACTGTGAGCAAAAAGTATAACAAAAACTGCTGTGCCAAATGCACAGCAGTTTTTACATTCTGAAATGCTCTTGAATTTGTCTTGCCGTTTCTTCCGGCGACAAATTCGTATTGTCAATTTTTAAGTAATTTTCAAAGGGAAGCTCTCCCGGCAGGCTTTCCAATCTGTACCGTTCATCATCACAAAGCAGGCGGGCATTGGATGCCGCCAGATCCCGTTTGGACGCCTTGTTGTCCAAACGGTTTTTCGTTCCGTTTCTTTGCAATCTGGTCTTCTGATCAGCCACCAGCTCTACATAATAGAATTCTGTATCGGGTTTTCTACTTTCAAATATCTGCCGCACATGGGCAATATACTCCCAATCCTCCCGCATATCGAATGCCCACATAAAGGTAAAGATCATTCCTGCCCGGTCAGATGCCGCAAAATCCTCGAAGATCACTTCCCGCAGCCGTTGGATAGTCTTGGCCTCGAAACCTCCAAAAATCTCCAAAACCGGTTCAATGGTCATATGATTATGAAACAGGCGCAGCCCGGTTCGCTTCATCAATTCCTGCCCAACAGTCATTTTTCCCACGGCTGCGTTACCGAAAATAAATACCAGTTTCATTCTCACACCTTCTCAAAAAGTTTTTTCTTTTCCGCTCGCTTCAACGCTTTAATGGCGAGTTCCCGTTTCAGCGCACCGGATTTGGTTTCACATACTTCCGTATATACCAGTTTCAAAGGTGCTCTTCCCCTGGTGTACTTGGCTCCCTTACCTATAAGATGCTCCTCAAGTCTTCGCTGTACATCTGTTGTAATACCGGTATAGAGGGTTCCGTCCCCGCAACGGAGTATATAAACCGTCCATTTTTCTTCCATTATTTAACTCCAAAGCGCAATTTTAGCAGATAATCCAGCATATAAAAGGTTACATTGCCCATTAACAATGTTACAATCGTTAAAATCGTACCCATCTCCGCAAATTCTTCCACCAACGCCGCCATACCGATCAAATGCAGCAATATCCAGTACATCACAAGGATCGCTACATTGAACAGAAGCCCCTTCCAAAGCCAGGGCAACGGGAGCTTATCCATCTTCGGCTTAATAATGGGATAGTAACCCAAGAATGCAAACACAGCCGCTGCTTCCTTATCCGGGGAAAGCAGCAGGCTCAGGATCATCACTGCGCCGTACCACGCCCAGGCGATTCGGCTGTCAGTATGCTTCATAACAACAGACAGCAGAATAATGCACACCATTGGGCAGACAAAAGTCGCCACCGGAATCAATCCGCCCATACACATCACAACGATGGCCAATGCCGCCATAATGCCGCCCAGCGCAACGCTGGATGCCGGGTTTTGTTTTCTTCTTGCCATCCAGAGCTCCCCTTTCTTTTTTTCAATTATAGCAAAAAGCAATAAAAATAGCAACCGCTTTATTGACATATGTCTTTTTGTGGGATATATTGTGGGGTAAGAAAGGTTGTGATTGCTATGAAGATTGAGATTGGTATGACCGGCGAGGCTTCCACCCTGGCAGAGCGGGAGGATACCGCCGCCGAGGTAGGTTCCGGTAGTCTGCTGGTCTACGCCACCCCCTGTATGGTGGCACTGATGGAAGGTGCCGCCTGCGATGCCATTGAAAGCGCTTTGGGTGAAGGGGAAACCACCGTTGGTATTGAGCTGCACATCTGCCACACTGCCGCTACGCCTGTGGGAATGGAAGTCAGCGCAAAGGCAGAGGTAACTGCTGTAGACGGCAAGATCATCACCTTCTCCTTGCACGCATATGATGAATCCGGTGAAATTGGCAGCGGCATTCACAAGCGGGCTGTGGTCAATGCCCAGCGTTTCCTTGACAAAACTTACGCAAAACTCTAAAACAGAAAGGATGATTTTGTATGATGCACCGTAAAAATCGTTTTGGGGCAAATCTTGCTTCCAAGCTGATCCTGTTTCTCTTAGTTATCAGCTTTGTATTACTTTCCGGCTGTAGCGGAAAAGTACCATCCCAATCCTCTACCACGGAACCCTCTGTTCCTGTCACCACAACTCAGCCTCCGGAAACCACCGAAGCTGCTCCTTCTCTGGAGATCGTGGTCAACGAAGCCACCCTTACTTACGAACTGACGGAAGCGGATATTACGGAGTTTTATACCTTGCTTTCCGCGTGTGAGGATCTTTCTCTCAACGGAACGGATACCGCTGCGGTGGAAGAGTCCGTTGAAAAGCTGGACGACAAATACG
>CAYVSU010000101.1:0-4724 GCA_964454215.1 uncultured Oscillospiraceae bacterium
CGAGCTCCTTCTGGCAATTGCAGGGACCATCGTTCAGGTTCTTGCCGCAGCGGCAACACAAACCCTTGCAGTCTTCCTTGCACAGCAGCTTGGAATCTAAGTTCAGAACAAATACAGTTCGAACAATATCCTCCAAATCGGCGCTGTCTCCCTCCAGAGGGAATACCCATTCATCTTCGTTCTCTTCATTGGCAAGCTCCGTTACCAGCACCACGTTCAGCGGAAATTCCACATAGGAATCAAAATCCGAGGCACAGCGATCGCAAACGCCGTGGATAGTGGTGTGGATCAAACCGGTCATCATCAGCACACCGGCTGTGTTACGCACTGTGCCGGATGCCAGCACGGGCTCAGACACCGGATAGCTTTCGCCATACCGAAGATCACGCAAATCAATACTGGCTGTGAACGGAAGGCTGGCACCGGGACAGTCTATAATCTTGGACAGTCCTAGAAGCATACGTTCCCCTCCTCACAGTCATGCTTGAATATTATAATGCGTTTAACCCCATTTGTCAAACATTATTTTTGCCAAATCCGGGTTTTTTCTGCTTATTTAAGCTCCCAAAGTTTGATCTGGTTTGCCTTTTCATAAAGCCGCAGATAGCTATCGTACCGACTCTGTTCAATTTCCCCTGCCTGCACAGCAGCCGTTACCGCGCAACCGGGTTCCTGGCGATGGGAGCAATCGTGAAACTGGCAAGAACCGATGTAGTCTCCAAAGTCGCCAAAAGCGTACTGGAGATTTTCTTTTAGGATCACATCCATCTGGTCTGTATCAAAGGAGGAAAAGCCGGGGGTATCTGCCACATAGGTATCCTCACACAGCCGATATATCTCCACATGGCGGGTCGTATGCCGTCCCCGTCCCAGCTTTTCAGACACTTCGCCGGTAGGCAGCGCCAGCTCCGGGCACAGCCGATTGAGCATACTGCTTTTGCCCACTCCGGAATTGCCGGTGAAAGCTGTCAGCTTGCCTCGGATCAGTGCCATCAGTTCCGCAACTCCCTCACCGGTTTCGGCGCTGGCGCAAATTACCTGAAAGCCTGCGTGGTTATAGATTTTTGCCAGGTCCACCGCAGGATCCAAATCACATTTATTGATGCACAGCACCACCGGCACTTCCTGATCACCGGCAATGGCGGCCACCCGGTCAATGAGAAACGGTTCAGTAATGGGGTTTACATTGGCGGCAAAAACCACCAACGCGTCGATATTTGCCACTGCAGGGCGAATAAAGCTGTTCTTTCGGGGGAGGATCTTCTCCACCATACCCCTTCCCTGCTCCACAGAGATCTCTACCACATCACCGGTCAGAGGACTGCATCCTTCTTTCCGGAGTATACCTCTGGCTCGGCAGGAGATCAGGCCTTTCGCGGTCTGCACATCGTAGAATCCGCTGATGGACCGCAAGATCCGTCCTGTTTGCTTCTCACTCATCAAAATTCACTTCAATCGTCCAGCTTGTAAGATTGTTGATCATCAGCGTATAGACGACGGTTCCCTTTCCGGTCAGCTCAAACTGTGTAGAAATGGTTCCGGCATAAATCATCCGTTCTTCTATCAGTTCCACATCCTGCCAGATGCTCAAAACGCAATCCTGCGCTGCTTCTTCCAGCAATTCCACTGTCACAACCTTGGTAACCAGATCCGGGTCTACTGTCGGGGCAGTGGTTTCATCATTATTGCTGCTGCCAATGGAAATCTCCAAGATGATCTCCGTGGTCACGTCCACTTCCGTTTGCGCATCAATGGACTGTCTTACAACGGTGTCCCGATCCCGGGTGCTTTCCACCGGTTCGAAGGTGATATTGTAAAAGCCGTTGGCATTCAGCAGCGACAGTGCAATGTCTGCGCTGTAGCCATAGACATTGGGCACCTTGGCAGTTTTGGCTTCTGGACCAAGACTGACCCACAGCTCGATCGTTTGATTATCGCTCAACGCTTCTCCCTGTTCCGGAGCGGTTCTAATAACATTACCTTGTCCGATTGTGGAACTGCTTTCATATTTTATAGTGATCTTACTTTCACTGATTCCCAGACCGTCTACCAAAAATCTGACTGCTGCGTCTTCCGGATAATTCACCAGATCTTCCATCACCGCTGTTTCCGGCTTAGTGCCAAGGCTGACATAGATGTTCACAACACCGCCCTTGGCAAGCTGTGAGTTGGGAGAGGGTGTCTGATTGTACACCTGTCCGATGGGATACTCGTCATTATACATAGAGCCTTTTATGACGACAGTAATATTCGGAACCTGTTCCCACTCTTCTTTTGTCATACCCATCAGGTTGGGAACCTGGATCACATCTTCACTGCCCTGCATAAACGCCCAAACAAAGATACCGATCGCCACCAGTGCCACCAGTACACAGGCAATGATCGCAACAGTGGCTATCACGCCACCGCGGTCTTCATCGTCCACAATCTCCTCATCTCTGCGACGACGCTTTGCCGTTGCCTTGGCAGCCTTTTGAGAAGCCGCCTGGGTCTGGGTTCTGGAGCGTACTGGCGGATTGACCGGACGCTGCAACGGCGGCACAGGAAGCACTACGGTCTCCGATTCCCTGCGGGGTTCATTGGATAATCTGACTCCGGCATCCATATCCGAGTCCGGATTGTTATAGTCAAATAAGATTGTGGGGTCTTTACGGAAATCATCCATATTACGCAGCATCGCCGTTGCCGTTGCAAAGCGCTTGGAGGGCTCTTGCTCCATCGCCTTTACAATGATCTGCTCCAACCCACCGGGAATATTGGGATTCAACGTGGAGGGCATTTGCGCCTTGCCGTTGATATGTTGAATTGCGATAGACACAGGAGAGTCTCCATCATAAGGAGGCCTTCCAGTCATCATTTCGTACATAACGACACCCAAAGAGTAAATGTCACTGCGGTTATCCACCCGGCCGCCCTTTGCCTGCTCCGGAGAAATATAATGCACAGAACCCAACGCTTCCTTGGTCAGCGTATTGCTTTGGGACATTACACGGGCAATACCGAAGTCTGCCACCTTCACGCTGCCGTTTTTCAGCACCATCACATTGTGCGGCTTAATGTCCCGGTGGATGATACCGCGGCTATGGGCGTGATCCAACGCTTTACCGATTTGAATCGCAAAGTGAAGGGTTTCTTTCCAGTTGAGAACACCCTTCTTCTCCATATACTGCTTCAGCGTAATACCATCGATCAACTCCATAACGATAAAATCCGCGTCATCAGAGGTGGAAACATCGTAAACCGATACGATATTGGGATGGCTCAGCATAGCAACCGCCTGACTTTCCGCGTGGAAACGGCGGCGGAACTCATCGTCCCGGGAATACTCATCCTTCAGGATCTTGATGGCAACCAACCGATTCAAACGGTGGCATCGCGCCTTATATACAATAGCCATACCGCCGGTGCCGATCACTTCCAGAATCTCGTACCGGTTATCCAGCAGTCTGCCAATAAATCTATCCTTATCCATAACGTGAAACTCCTCTCACCGCACCACTAAATCTGCACCAAAATGCTGGTTACATTATCCGGTGCACCGCGGTTTTTTGCTATATCCAGCAGGCGCTGGCAGCAATGTTGCTTGTTAACTCCGTGAACAATCTCAAACAGGATCTCCTGATCGTCCATCATATTGCTAAGACCGTCGCTGCACATAAGCAGGCAGTCTCCCCGCTCTAAATTCAAATGGAAAATATCACACAGCACAACGGCTTCTGTGCCAATTGCCCGTGTAATATAGTTCTTTCCGGGGTAAGTACGGGCCTGTTCCGGCGTCAAATCTCCCCGGTTGACCATCATCTGCACTAAGGAATGGTCCACGGTGATCCGACGGATACCGTCCTGATTCACCCGGTAGAGTCGGCTGTCGCCCACATTGACAACAGTTGCATCCTTATCCCGGATCAGTGCCGCCACCAGGGTGGTGCCCATACCGTTGAATTCCTCAAATTGCTGTGACTGGTCGTAAACTGTGAAGTTTGCCAATTTAACCGCACCCTGCAGCATCAGGTCCGCCATTTCTCCGCTCATACCGGATCGAAATGTCCGCCGGATCTCCTCCACGAACACATCTGCCGCCAAAGAACTGGCTACATTTCCCGACTTGGCGCCTCCCATACCGTCGCAAATAATGCACAGCGTGGTATTCCGGTCAAGCTGTTCGATGTAATAGGCATCTTGGTTCTGCGTCCGGACACAGCCCGGATCGGTCAAGCCCCAACTTTGCATATTGGATCCTCTCCTTTCAGAGTGCTTTTGACTTACTGTTTCTGCTGATTATACTTTCTTCTAAGCTGGCCGCAGGAAGCATCAATATCGCCGCCCAAAGTTCTGCGAACCGTGGCCGTTATGCCGCCATCTTCCAGCGTTTTCTGAAATTTCGCCACCGCAGCCCGGGAGCTGGGCTTTAACGGACTTTCTTCCACGTGATTCAGGGGAATCAAATTGAAGTGGGCAGGCAGTCCTTTCAAACGGCGAAGCAACTCTTTGGCGTTTTCCTCAGAGTCGTTCACGCCATCGATCATAGCGTATTCAAAGGAAATACGGCGATTGGTCGCCTGATAATACCGGCGGCAGGCTGCCAGCAATTCCTCGGATGGATACGCTTTATTTACTGGCATAATGGTATTCCGGATAGTATCGTTGGGTGCGTGCAAGGACACTGATAGAGTCAGCTGCAATTTTCGCTTTGCCAGCTCATCGATCTTCGGCACAAGTCCGCA
>CAYVSU010000102.1:0-4256 GCA_964454215.1 uncultured Oscillospiraceae bacterium
CCAAGTGCTACGGCGGCGATATCACCCGAAAGAAGAAGCTGCTGGAAAAGCAGAAAGAAGGCAAAAAGCGGATGCGTACCTTTGGCACTGTTTCTGTTCCCAGCGAGGCCTTTATGGCAGTCCTGAAACTGGACGAAGATTGATAAATTTGGATATGATCCCCCTTACCCCTTAATTTTGGAGATGAACCTATGTCCATTCTTTCTCTTAAGAAAAAAGTGCCTCTGGGCATTTATATCCACGTTCCGTTTTGCCGCAGCAAATGCCAGTACTGCGACTTCTATTCTCTGACTGAGAAAGATGACAAGCTGATGGAAGGCTATTTGGACGCTGTTTGCGGTCACATCCGGGAAACCGGTCCGCTGACCCCCGGCTATGTGGTAGATACCGTCTATTTCGGCGGCGGCACACCTTCTTTCTTCGGCGCGGACGGTATGATCGCCATTCTAACGGCGCTGCGCAAAAATTTCGATGTCCGCTCCGATGCAGAGATCACCTTCGAAGCCAATCCCGATTCCATTTCCCCCCGTCTGCTGCGCAAGCTCCGCAGTGAGGGTTTTAACCGGGTAAGCCTGGGCGTTCAGTGCGATGACGACCATATACTGGAAAATATTGGCCGCCCTCACACCTATGAGCAAGCAGTTTCCGCCGTCAAAAAGATCCGCAGAGCCGGCTTTAAGAATCTGTCTTTGGACCTGATCTACGGTCTGCCGGGGCAGACCCTGGAAGGCTGGCAGACTACCCTTCGTAATGTTTTGAGCCTCAATCCGGAGCATATCAGCTGCTACGGGCTGAAGGTGGAAGAGGGCACGCCGCTGTACGAATTGAAAGATTATGTCAACCTTCCTGATGACGATCTGCAGGCGGATATGTACCTCGCCGCCGTGGAGATCCTCCGGGGAAAGAGCTACCGGCAGTACGAGATCTCCAACTTCTGCCGCCGGGGTAAAGAATCCCGACACAATCTGAAATACTGGAACGGCGAAGAATATCTGGGCTTTGGCCCGGATGCCAGTTCTGATTTTGCCGGTAAGCGTTTCAAGATCATCCGGGATCTGCGGGGTTATGTTGACGGTATTCAAAATGGCGGCCAGGTGGTGGATGACGTACAAACCGTCCTTCCCCGGGAGCGGGCAGGAGAATACCTGATGACCCGTCTGCGAACATCCCGGGGTATTGAGGCAAAGGAGTATGAACAGCGCTTTCTGCTGCCCTTCGCCCCCATTGAAGAAGCACTGGAGCTGTGCAAAAAGCGGGGTCACGCCCAGAAAAACGGCGCAGGTAACTGGCGGCTGACAGTAGAAGGATTCTTGGTGTCCAATTCTATCATTTCCGATCTGCTGCTGGTGCAGGATGCATCAGAGCCCCTGGCAAAACGAAGATAAATGAAAGGCCCGCGGGACTTCCCGCGGGCCTTTTGCTGCAAAAGCAGAAATTTACTTCATCAGATACAGGGGCTGTTTGGGGTCAAAGCCCTGGGGCTTGTATGTAACGGAACCAATGGGCTTACCGTCGATGCCGTACTTGGGATTGTAGCCGAACAAGTTAACATAACGCATTAAATCGTCCCGCTCCGCTTCCATTGCGGCCATCACCGCCACCGTGGCCAGCACATCATCCACCGCCCGGTGGGAATTGACCACCTGCCCTGCAAGGCCGTAGGCATCAATGGCATTACACAGCTTGTGGGGATAACTGCGGCGATCTTTGTACACCGTCAGCAGATCCAGCTTATCCTTGCCCTTCAAAACAGAAATATCTCCGGAGCGCAACAGCAGATAAAACAGAAAACTCAAATCAAAATGGGCATTATAGGCCAGAAGCAAGGTGTTTCCGCCAAACATTTCGGCAATGTCCCGGCAGACCTGTTCCTTGGAAATGCCTCGCTCCAGAATATCCTGGGTGGAGATACCGGTCAGTGCCTGAATATTCGGTGGTACCGTATTGCCGGGCGTCAGGCTGATCAGCTGATCATATTCCCGGGTCACGCAAATCTCGCCGTTTTGGCGTTCCACCACCACGGCGGCAAATTCGATGATCTCATCCCGGCTGAAATTCAGACCGGTGGTCTCTGTGTCGAACAGCACCAGCTTATCGTATTTTTCGAATAAAGAAGCAAATTTCCCCATATTATTCTCCTTCAGCCAGCGCCAACGCCCGGCGGAATTTGCTTTTCGTTTCGCGGGGGAGGTGGTATTTTTCCGCCAAACAGGCGGCGAAAACCCTTGCAATCTGCTCGCTGCCGTCTTTCAGCTCCACTTCCACCTCGCAGAGCGGTATTTCTTTACCGCCTCCCAATAAAATGCCGCTGTCCAGGGCAATTTCCACCGTACAGCCTGCCACATTCTCCGTCTTGGCTAAACGGGTGAATTTTGCACCGCAGACGGGTATCAGCTCCCCGGCAGACGGCAGGGAAACATCCGACAGTTTACATAACGCAGTAATGGCATCGCCGATCGCATCCATTTCCACTTCCCATTCCCCTCTGGCTCCACCGGATGCAGGCGTTTTTACCGTGCAAACCGATCTGCCGTTTTCCAAACGGCGCCGCAGGGTGATCCGCTGGGCAGACAGCCGGCGGTCAGGGGTATCGTAATAGGTGGTTTCCATAGAAATAGAAGAAAAGCCGCCAAACTCCGCCGCAATTGCTGATAAAACCCGGGCATTTGCCCTGTACTTCAGTTCAAATTCTCTGCCCATAGCTCAGTTCTCCATCAATACGGCAAACAATTCATTGAGCCGCTCCGTTTGCCCCGCCAGGTACAGCGCCCCAAACAAGGTCTCCAGCCCCGTGGCTTTGGCATACTCCTGGGGTGTTGCGGATTTCGGCGCGGCATGGGAATGCGCATTTTTTCCCCGGCGGAAGTAAGCAAGCTCCTCCTCCGTCAAATAGGGCTTCAGCTTGTCCGCAAACGCCGCCTGAGCAGGTGCTTTCACCAGCGCCACGGAATCCTTATGGAGATTTTTCACCGTATGGTCGCCTTTGGCACAGAGATAGCTGCGGCACATCAGTTCATACACCGCATCACCAATATGGGCAAGGCCCAAATTGGAAACGGCGTTGATCTGGCCTTTATCCATACGCATCTGAAAATAATTTTCCATAGCACTGCTCCTCGTTTCTTATTCCTGATTGACACGCTCCGCAAACCGGAGGAAGGCTGCCTTGCCCTCCGGCGTCCGCTTATACACGCCGGCATCCTCCAGCACGCCGGCAAAGACTCTGCCGGTCTCCCGCAGGATAATGTCCATCGCGTTCTCATTCGTGAAGGTATGCTTCTTTTTCAGTTCCTCCACCCAGTCGGCATGCTTGCACAGCGCCTCGTTAGAGCGGATATCATCGCCTGCCATGATCGCCTCTGCCAGATCGGCAAGTTCCTTCTTCAAGCGGCTGGGCAGCACTGCCAATCCCATAACCTCAATAAGACCAATGTTTTCTTTCTTGATATGGTGCTTGTCCGCGTGGGGGTGAAACACACCCAGCGGATGCTGATCCGTGGTGATGTTGCACCGCAGCACCAGGTCCAGTTCAAAATCCGCTCCCCGGCGGCGGGCGATGGGCGTAATTGTGTTGTGAGGTTCTCCGTCAGAAAAAGCGATCACGCCCACACTATCGTCAGAATATTTCCGCCAGACGGTCAGGATTTTGTCAGCCAGGTCCGCCACCCGGGCAGGATCGCTGCCGGCAAGACGAATCACGCTCATAGGCCACTTCACGATTCCCGCTTTTATATCCTCGTAACCCCGGAAGGTCAGCGCTGTTTCTGTGGGCGCAGTCTCCATAGCAAAGGTATAGTGACCGCCCTGAAAATGCTCGTGACTCAAAATAGAGCCGCCCACAATGGGCAGATCCGCATTGCTGCCCACGAAATAGTGGGGGAATGCCGCCACAAAATCCAGCAGCTTCTCAAAGGCGGACTTATCGATCTTCATAGGGACATGCTGGGAATTGAACACGATGCAGTGCTCATTATAATATACATAGGGACTGTACTGCAGACACCAATCGCTGCCGCACACCGTAATGGGTACGATCCGATGGTTTGCCCGGGCGGGATGATTCATCCGGCCTGCGTAGCCCTCATTTTCCCGGCAAAGCTGACACTTGGGATAGGCCGTTTGGGGCGCGAATTTTGCCGCGGCAATGGCTTTGGGATCTTTTTCCGGCTTGGACAGAGTGACGGGAAGATCCATTTCTCCGTATACACCGGCATATTTCCACCGCATATCCCTAGCAATGCGGTAACGGCGGATAT
>CAYVSU010000103.1:0-4152 GCA_964454215.1 uncultured Oscillospiraceae bacterium
TGATTGGCACTGCGCTACTTGTATCTCAACAAAATTTCACGCTGTACAATGTCTCGCCCTTGGCGGTGAGCATAATGATGGGCGTCTGACTTTCTGAGCGGATGGTCTTGCACACGCTCCAGCCATCCATCACCGGCATCATCACATCCAGCAGCACAAGATCCGGCTTAATGGCCCGGAATTTACTGAGACCCTGGCTGCCGTCGTAAGCGATGGTTACGGCGTAGCCTTCCTTTTCCAGATACATCTGCAGAAGCTGCGCAATATTGCGGTCGTCTTCCACAACCAAAACAGAGATTGCCATAAAAATACCTCCAGTTTTCGATTCTTTCCATTTTTACTTATTATAGCACATTTTTCCCGGTTGTCGTGAACATTTTTTTAAGAGATCACCCCTAAAATGTGAACAGACAGTTTTTTCTTGCATCCTGAGCCCAGTTGGAGTATGATATAAAATATCGGCAACACAAGGAAAGGAGAAAGCTATGCTGATCGAATGCCTGAAAGCCATTTTCTTTGGAATCGTGGAGGGAATTACGGAGTGGCTGCCGGTTTCTTCCACAGGACATATCATTTTGCTTAATTCCCTGTGGCCGCTGAATGTTTCCCAGGATTTTTACGATCTGTTTGAGATCGTCATTCAGTTGGGGGCCATTCTGGCGGTCATCGTCCTGTTCTTCCATAAACTCAACCCTTTTTCTCCCCAAAAAACGCAGGCACAGAAGAAAGATACCTGGAGTCTGTGGTTCAAGGTGGTTGTGGCGGTGCTCCCGTCGGCAGTTTTGGGGATTTTACTGGATGAGCCTCTGGATACACTGCTGCGAAACACCCCTGTGCTGGGTACAGATCTGAACACGGTGGTAGTGGCGGCGATGCTGATCCTTTATGGTGTTGCTTTCGTTTTGGTAGAAAAGCGGAATGCTTCCCGGAATTTTGCTGTTACGGATGTTCACAGCATCCGCTATAAAACGGCCCTTTACATCGGTGCGTTTCAGGTTTTGAGCATCATTCCCGGTACATCCCGATCCGGCGCCACGATTTTAGGCGCGCTTTTGCTGGGTGTCAGCCGGGGGGCCGGCGCGGAGTTTTCCTTTTTCCTTGCCATTCCCACTATGCTGGGTGCCAGCGCACTGAAGCTGCTGACCTATATTATGAAGGGCATCGGTGCCACCGGCACAGAGCTGACAGTGTTGATCATCGGCTGCGTGGTATCCTTTGTTGTCAGTTTGCTGGTGATCAAAGGGTTAATGGAATATGTCCGCAAGCATTCTTTCAGCATATTCGGCGTGTACCGAATTGTGCTGGGCATTGCCGTGATCACATATTTTCTGCTGCGATAAAAAATAAGGCCGTGCTGCAAAAAGCAGCACGGCCCTGCTGTTTAGTTCTGGAAATTCAACTCATTGAGGACCTTGGTGCCATCGGCGTTTACAACCGCCAGCACGCAACCGGTATAATAAGACTTATCATTCCAGTTGCAGGGGGCGATTTCCACCGTGATCTCCTGGCCGGCATAGGCCTTCAGCCAGTTGTACTGATTGGCGCTGGAGCAGTAAAGGGAGACCTTTGTGCTGCCATCGGTGAGACTGATCTTGGTATAATACTGGGATTCTTCCACGACGACGGTGGCCTGCAGGCGGAACACGGTAGTGGTGAAATCCTGGGTAATATCCAGATTGTAAAAATCATTCAGTGTTTTGTCGGTGATGAAGTTGCTGTCCGTATAGGCATATTCGCCGTAGAAATTGGTCACCAGCTTGGCGTTGTTCAGGCAGGTCTGTCCGTAATAGCCGGCGCCGCCCTTGGTGTTGATGTGACGCACGCCTTCCAGCACCACTTCGTGACCGATTTTCAAAGAGGCCAGAGTATCTGCATCGGTGATCACGGCGATAACGCCGGTTTCATCGATCAGGTAGAAGCCGGAGCGGTTCACCAGCGAGGGACCGACGATGCCCTGAACGGTTACTGTCTCGCCGGTGGCGGCGGCAATGGCATCGGAAACAGTGGCGTAATTACCGACATTTTCTGCGATGGTCACAGAAATGGTAAAGGTATCCGCATACACCTGATCGCCGTAAGTGCCGGTGACAGTGACGGTGGCTGTGCCGCTCTTCAGGCAAGACAGAACGCCGCCTTCCACAGAAATAACGGATTCGTCGCTGGATGCATAGGACAGCACCACATTTTCAAAGCCCAACAGATTGGAGGAAACGGAGGTGACCAGAGGCAGGCTGGGATTGCCGGTGTAGGAAGACTCCAGCTGCGGGATGCCTTCATACTTGACGGCATATTCTGCGGGATTGACGGTTGCAGTGTCGAAATTCTCGTCCAGAACCAGCACCGGAACAAAGCGGTAAACGCATCCTGCAGTGGAGGACTTGGCGTTGATAACGGATAGATAAACGGTGCAGATCTTGCCGTCAAATTCGTCAAGCCATTCAAAATCGGAGCCGTTGCACTGGGTATATGTGTAGGATCCGGTGGCGCCGTCCAGGTCGTCAAAGTAATAGTTGGTAAAACCGGAGCCGGGGGCTTTGGTTACCAACGCGTTGACCTTGAAAATGGTAGTGGTGATATCTTCGGAAACGGGCGTGTCCATAATATCTTTGATGGCAGCTGTGGTGATCCAGCTCTTGTCGAATTCGTGAGCACCCTTGTCGTTATCCACCAAGGTAGCAGAAGTCAGCTGATTGCAGCCCTTGTAGCCAAATTTTTCGGCGTTGCTCTGCTCGGTGTCCAAGATCCAGTAGTCCTTTTCTGCCAGGATCGTGATCTGGTTGCCTTCCTTGACCTGGGCGGCCACGTCGCTGTCGTAAACATAGATGGCGTTGGTGCTGTCGATCAGGAAAAATCCGCTGGGGATCATACCGTTGGCATAGGTGATCCGGGCCACCACGCCGGTAACCTTTACTTTTGCACCGGTATCCAGCTGCCGGGCGGCATCAACGGTGCTTTCGGTGTAAGCAGAGTCGTCAACCACTTCCTTGACATCAACAAAGTCGATCAGCCGGGCGTTTTTTACTTCTTTTGTGCCGTTGTAGTTCTGCAGAGTGCAATGCAGCAGCACTTCGTCGCCCTTAAAAGGCTTGTCTTCCATCTGGCTGTAGCTCAAAGAGCCGTCGGCGCTGTAGGTGCCGTAAACGTAGATGGAGCCGGTTTCGTCTTCGATGGTCATAGCGCCGTAGGTGGCGTTGTCGATGGAGACCACGGTGCCGCGGATATAGTAACGCTCAGTAGTCAGGTTGCCGGGCTCGCCGCAGAGCTCCAGTGCTTCTGCAATGGTGATGATCTCAATGCCATCCCACAAACCAGCCGTGGGTTCCTGGGGAGTGGTGACGGTGGTGGGTGTAATAGTGGTGGTGGGTTGCGGGTCGGCCTCCTTCTTTGCGCAGGCGCAAAGGGAAAGCAGCAGCAAAGCCACCAGGAAAATGCTGGCAAAACGTTTCATAATTTGTCTCCTTATGTCTTTTTTGGGGAAGAAAATTAAACCGCACAAATTATACCACGGATGGAAATAAAAAGCAATGCCCCGGGAATCTCCCGCGGCCTAAAAACAGTCTGCCGGACTGTTTTCTTAACGGCCTTTCGATTCCCGTACAGCAAAAAAAGACACACACCTTTTGGCGTGTGTCTTTTTTGTGAAAGAGCAGTATAACGGTGCGTAAGACTACATTTGTGTCAGAAAATTATGCGCTTCTGTCAACAGTCTTTTGGAACTTTCGTACTGGAACATAGACAAAGCAATCTCATAATCCATCAAATAAATACCGCTCAACTCAGATTCCTGAGCTATCGGCATTTGATTGGAATATTCACCTAAAAAGTACACTATATGCTTTAGCTTTGTTTCACCGTTACGAATAAAGGTGTGTGTATCTTCAGCTCTAAAATGCGGGATCAACTTAACCCTTAATCCGGTTTCCTCCGTTACTTCGCGCAGGGCTGTTTCGGTTTCGCTTGCATTTCCTTCTGTGTGCCCCATAGGGAATCCATATACGCCTCAGCGTATTTCATAGCGTCAGCTATTTCATAGGCGATAGTCTATTTCACAAATCCCGTAAGGGATTTATTTCGTTAAAAAAACAACCTTTGTCTGGTAGACAAAGGTTGTTTCTTTTCTGGTGACCCGTACGGGAATCGAACCCATGTTAC
>CAYVSU010000104.1:0-4083 GCA_964454215.1 uncultured Oscillospiraceae bacterium
AGGTGTTCTTGTTCGTCTCACATTATTCAATTTACAAGGTACACTTCGCTTCCGCGCTTTTGCGCTCGAACTTGCTTATTCTATCACACATTGCACAATCTGTCAAGATGTTTTTTACAAATTTTCAAATTATTTTTTGTGCGATTTGCTACCCTCCCGTTGTCCGTTCATCGGGCAGCCTGAATATTCTAGCACTGAGCTATTGGTTTGTCAAGCAATTTTTTTGCAAATTTGGAATAATTTTATCGCCGGGAAATGTTGGCGCTGATATCGCTCAAGGCATCTGCCGCATCATATCCCGTTTCCTCCCGGATCGCCAGGTCACCAAGGCTTATCATTCCGCAGATCTTTCCGTTTGCCACCACCGGCAACCGACGGATCTGCTTACGGCCCATCAAATGCGCCGCCGCGCCCACTTCCATATCCGGCTGGGCAGCAACAACACCGGCGGTCATTACTTGCCGGACCGTTGTTTTTTCCGGCCGTCTGCCGGCAGCCACACAGCGGGTCACCAGATCCCGGTCTGTTACAACACCGCAAAGCCTGCCGTCATCAGCGCAGACCGGCAGTAAGCCAATATTGTGGTGAGCCAGCGTCCGTGCCGCCACATCCACCGTGGTATCCGGATGGATTTTTATGACGGAATTTGTCATAATGTCACTGAGTTTCATAGCGATTCCTCCCTTTTGGAAGGAAGTATCTCCCTTTGCTGTTGAAAATATACATTAGAAAATGATATGATGGATGTAAGATTTTCCCTCAAAACCGTTATTATATAGATGAAGGGGGTGGACAGATGGAACGGATCACCGCGCTGCTGTGGCAGCGCTCAGAGGCAGCGCTGGATGAGCTGGCAAAGCATTTCGGAAAACGGCTGTACCAAACCGCACTGAATATTCTGGGTGCCCATTCAGATGCGGAAGAGGCCGTCAACGACACATACTTGGCGGTATGGAACTCGATCCCGCCAAAAAACCCGGAGCCCTTGGCTCCCTATGTGTTCCGGTTGGGTAAAAATATCGCTCTGACCCGGTTGCGAAACAACACCGCTCAGAAACGATCCTGTTACGATATTCCCCTTTCCGAACTGGAAGACTGCCTTCCGGGACCTGATCTGTGGGAAAGCATTACCGCCAGGGCTCTGGGCCAGGCCATCGACAGATTTTTACATACCATGCCGAAAGACAGCCGGGTCATCTTTTTGCGCCGGTATTGGTTCGGAGATGCGGTACAGGATATTGCCAAATCTCTGGGCATTTCCGAAAGCGCCGTTTCCGTCCGTTTGCACCGCACCCGTAATAAACTGCAGGTATACTTGACCAAGGAGGGTTTTTATGAATGATAAGCTAAACGATGCCTTGAATGAGATCAGCAACAACTATATTGCAGAAGCCGCAAGCTACCAAAAAACACGCAGGCCCTACTGGATCGGCGCTGTTGCCGCCGTTCTGGCGTTGGTGATTCTGTTCGCTGCTATTGGCAAACCCGGTACATCAACGCCTTCTGAGCCAATTCTTTTCTATCCCCCCGGCACTACCGGCACGCCCACCCAACCAACAGAAACCATCACACCGCCGGAAACTACCGTCCCCGAAGATCCCACCACGCCCACGTTGCCGCAGCCTGTTTTGCTGGCAAATCAGATCTGCGCACCTACACTGCCTTGGATGGCAGAGTATTCTGCTGACTATTTCACCGGCTACAGCGCATGGCAGGACAGTCAAAATGCCCAGTACGACCAGCCCGATGGCTACGCCGACTCTTTGGATAATTTCTTCGCCGCCAGCATTCAGCAGTTTCTTTCCGGTGATGGAAACCAGACCTACTCCCCCGTTAATGTCTATATGGCGCTGGCAATGCTGGCCGAGACTGCCCAAGGTGAAAGTCGGCAACAGATTCTGGATCTGCTGGGTGCGCAGAGTATTGAATCGCTGCGGGAGCAGGCTTCCTATGTATGGAACGCCCATTACAGCGCTGACGGTATGACCTCCCTGCTGCTGGCAAATTCCCTGTGGCTGGACGAGGCATACAGCTTTGCGTCAGCAACCGTGGATACGCTGGCAAAAGACCACTACGCATCCCTGTTCAGTGGCGATCTGGGTTCTGACGAACTGAATGAGCAGCTGCGTCAATGGCTCAACGACAGCACTGGAAACCTCCTGCAGGAGCAGGTCGAAGGTGTTTCTCTCTTTCCGGAAACTATCGTCGCCCTGGCATCTACCATCTATTTCCGTGCCGGTTGGACCGATAAATTCAGCGAGGAGGACACCACACAGGACATTTTCCATACCCCATACGGAGACGTGACCGTTGATTTTATGCATCAAAGCTCCCAATATCTCACCTATTACTGGGGTGAAAACTACAGCGCCATCCGTCTTGGTCTCTCCGGAGATAATGATATGTGGCTGATCCTGCCGGATGAAGAAAGCTCCACCGCCGAAGTTCTGGAAAGTGGCGTGTTTTTGACAATGCTGCAAAATCCCGTCGCCTGGACCCAAAGCAGCAGTAAATACCAAATCAATCTGAGCCTTCCCAAATTTGATGTGGTCAGTCAGAAAAGCCTTGTTGCGGGACTGCAAAAACTGGGGGTCACCGATGTGTTCGACAAAAACCGTGCCGATCTGCACGGCTTGATCACCTCCGATTCTACAGATGTAAATCCCTTTATCGGCAGGATTGACCACGCCGCCCGGGTTACTATCGATGAAGAAGGCTGCGAAGCCGCCGCCTTTACCGTGATCCAATTTGGTGTCGGTATGGTGCCTCAGGAAAAGGACGAGATCGATTTTACGCTGGACCGTCCCTTTATTTTTGTAATCACCAGCCGGGATAATCTTCCCCTCTTTGCCGGCACAGTAAACGAACCCTAAAAGATAAAACTGAATTTGACAGCCATACGGCGGCCGTGGTATACTTTTCGCAGGAGTTGATACTATGAATGATCTGCGTAACGCCAACGCTCTGCTGGCACAGGAGGGCTACACCTGCGTACTATGCAAAGGCAATGCCATATTTGCCGATTCCCGCCGGGGCGTTCAGCCGCTGCTGGAACTGCTGGATTCCGGCAAAGACTTGTCCGGCTTTTCCGCCGCAGACAAAGTTGTCGGCAAGGCCGCCGCGCATCTTTACTGCCTGCTGGGCGTAAAAGCTCTGCACGCCGGGGTCATCAGCCTGCCGGCGCGGCAGGTTTTGGAAGGAAACGGGATCGCCGTTACTTTCGATACAGAAGTTCCCGCCATTCAAAACCGGGCAAAGAACGGCCTTTGTCCTATGGAAAGCGCCGTTTGGAACATTCCGGACCACAAAAGTGCCCACGCCGCCATTTTAGCAACGCTGCAAAAACTGCAAAGTAAATAAATTAGCGCTCTGCGGAAAAGCATCCGCAGAGCGCTTTTCAAGCCTTGATTTGTGGATCTGTTAATATGGACGCAATCAGGTAAAACTACCCTGTCATAGCAAGTGCTCCTATTTTTCCATTCACTCCCCATCCTCCAGCACTTTTCGCAACTTCTGCAGTGCCCGCTTTTCGATGCGGGATACATAGCTGCGGCTGATATTCAACATCTGGGCCACCTCCCGCTGGCGGCAGGGTTTCAAGCCCGATAAACCATAGCGCATCATAATCACCTGCCGCTCCTGGTCCGACAGATTTTCTTCCACCGCCCTGCGCACCTGCTCCAGCTGCTGCCGATTGCTGATCACTTCCAGCAGATCCTCTTCTTCCCCCACCACATCCATTAAGGAAAGGGCAGCGCCGTCGTTGCCGGTTTCGATGTAGTCAGACAGCGACACATCTTGGGCTGTTTTCCTTTGTGCGCGAAAATGCATTAATATCTCATTTGCTATCCTCACCCAAATGGGTTTTCGTCTCCAATTCCCCGTCCTCATCGTCATTTTCGTCACCAAAAGGCACCAAGTCCTCGTCTTCCTCGTTTTCGGCGACGGAATTTTGCATTAAGGACGAAATATCGGGATATTCGATTTCTCCATCCTGGGTGCCAAACAGAACGATGTGGGCATTCTCGCCGTCCCAGATGATACGGCGCACCACGGTGCGGATGGCAGCACGCTTCTGCTCGT
>CAYVSU010000105.1:0-4029 GCA_964454215.1 uncultured Oscillospiraceae bacterium
AGCAGATTTACAGTCTGTCCCCTTTGGCCACTCGGGAACTCCCCCATATGAAATTCTGTCAGCTCCGTTTGGAGCCGGTAGACGGACTCGAACCCCCGACCTGCTGATTACAAATCAGCTGCTCTACCAACTGAGCTATACCGGCGGCTCAAACAGAACACGCTTATTATAGCGGTGCAGCAGGTGTTTGTCAAGCATTTTTTTTGCTTTTTTGTAAGTTTCTCCCCCGGCACCGCCGGGGGAGAAAAAGAGATCAATTCAGGATCTTTTTGCGCATTGATTCGCCAATTTTTCGAATCAGTTCCAGCCAGGGGACCAGCAGATCAGCATCAAACTGCAGCGCCATACGGGACTGGATGAAGGTCTCAAAACTAAGGTCACCTTCGTAGCCGATCTCCTTTAAGCATTCGCACAGCACTTCCCAGTTGACGCTGCCGGTCAGAGGAGCACAGTGCTGATCATCCCGCCCGTCATTATCGTGCAGGTGCAGGGCTTTCAGACGTTTGCCGACGATGGGGATGAAGGTCCGCAGATTCTTATTCAGCAGCTGCAGATGCCCAACGTCCAGCAAGAAGCCAAAGACTTCTTTGCCCGCCTTTTCGTTAAGCGTATCAACATACCGCACGACCTCGTGAGGGTCGGAGCAGATACCTTCCACAGGCACCGGTCGGCGGGTGAAAAGATTTTCCAGGCAAACGGTCACATCACATTCCAGAAGGGTAGGGATCAGGGATTCATAAAGATGCCAGTTCAAAGCCTCAATGCTCTGGGGCGTGTTGGTCTTGTCGCCTTCTTCCAGAGAAATGCCGTGGATCACCAGATACTTGCAGCCTGCGTGGTGGCACAGCCGAATGGCATTTTTGTAAACACCAATCATAAACTCCAGCACTTCCGGATGACCTGGCACATAAGCGGGGAAGGGGGCATGCGCCTGGGAAATGGTCAGCCCGTTTTCCCGGATGATAGCAAGCTCCTTTTCGTGATGGGCCAAAACTTCCTCCAAAGGACGCTCAAAGACGCTTTTTCCGGCATAGTCCAGCTTTTTGATGAGGTCCGATTTCAGGTCTCGGTCGATATTCCAATCTATGGCGGTAAAACCGGCCTCACGAATGGCGGCGTAGGTCATTTCCTCGCTGATACGGGTGATCATTCCGCCGCTTTGCATACTAATTTGCATGTAAGCGTCTCCTGATGTTACATTTCAATATCCAGTGTTGCTACGACACGGGCGCAGCGGGGGCAAAGGCCCTCTGCATTTGCCTGCAGGGAATGCATCCAGCAGCGGGGGCACTTTTCGCCCTTAGCTTCAGACACACCAATGGTGAGCTCGGGGAAGTTCATACCGCTTCCGACCTCTGCACCTTCAGGGGCGTTTTCCCAATCGCAGGAAGAAACAATGCAGATTTCGGCTAAGTTCAAACCTTCGCAAGCTTCTTTCAGGGCACCGCTGCCGGACAGACTGATATGAGCCTCCAGAGCCTTGCCGATCCGCTTGTCAGCCCGGGCCTTCTCCAGAATGCCGTTGACATCCTGCCGCAGTTTCATAACGGTTTCCCACTTTGCCATAGTTTCGTCGCTGAGCGCATATTGGGCGAAGTCAACAGGCATCTGATTCAGCAGAACATTTCGGGCATCGTCAGATTCGCGATGGGGCATAGACTGCCAGATCTCGTCGCAGGTGAATGCCAGAATGGGGGCAAACAGCTTTGCCATTGCATCCAGGATCAGGTACAGGGCGGTCTGCGCGCTGCGACGGCGCAGGCCGTCTTTTTCTTCGCAATAGAGGCGATCCTTCAAAATATCCAGATAGAAAGAACTCAGCTCCACCACGCAGAAATCGTTCATTGCGTGGGTAATCACGTGGAATTCATAGTTGTCGTAGGCCTTCCGAACCAGCTTCACCAGCTGGTTCAGCTTGGTCAGCGCCCACTGATCCAGTTCCTCCATATCCGCGGCTGCAACCAAATGGTTGGGATCAAAGCCGTCCAGATTGCCAAGGCAGTACCGGGCGGTATTGCGGAACTTCAGATAGTTCTGAGCGATCTGTTTGAAGATCTCCTTTGAACATCTCACATCGGCGTGATAGTCGGAGGATGCCGCCCACAGGCGGACGATATCCGCGCCAAAATCCTTGATGAGGTCAGCCGGATCTACGCCGTTACCCAAGCTCTTGTGCATAGCTCTGCCCTGGCCGTCAACCACCCAGCCGTGGGTCAACACCTGCTTGAAAGGAGCGCCCTGGTCCAATGCGCCGACGGAAGTCAGAAGAGAGGATTGGAACCAACCGCGGTACTGGTCAGCGCCTTCCAAATATACATCGGCAGGCCACAGCTTAGGGGTGCGGTGCATCAAAGAGGCGAAATGAGTGGAGCCGGAGTCAAACCAGCAGTCCAGTGTGTCTTTTTCTTTGGAGAAAGATTTACCGCCGCAGTGAGGACAGGTGAAGCCCTCGGGGATCAGATCCATTGCTTCTCTTTCAAACCAAATGTTGGAGCCGTGCTCGTCAAAGAGCGCGCTGATCTTGGCAATGGAATCGGGAGTAGAAACGGGTTTGCCGCAGTCTTCACAGTAGAAAACAGGAATGGGCAGACCCCAGCGACGCTGACGGCTGATACACCAGTCGGAACGCTCCCGGATCATACTAACCATCCGGTCTTCTCCCCACGCAGGATACCATTTCACATCTGCAATTGCCTTGACGGCCTGGTCCTTAAAGGATTCCACGCTGCAGAACCACTGGGGCGTGGCCCGGAAGATGATGGGCTTCTTGCAGCGGTCATGATGGGGATAGGAGTGAATGATCTCCTCGGATGCAAACAGCATACCGCTTTCTTCCATATCCGCCTTAATGATGGGGTTAGATTCTTCAGTCTTCAAGCCAGCGTACTTGCCCGCATAGTCCGTGTGGCGGCCGTAATCGTCTACGGGGACCACCAGTTCCATACCGTAGCGCATACAGGTCTGATAGTCATCAGCACCAAAACCGGGGGCGGTGTGAACACAACCGGTACCGGAGTCCATAGTGACATACTCAGCATTCACCAGGCGAGAGGTCTTGTCCAGGAATGGATGCTGTGCCAGCATATTTTCAAAGAACTGACCGGGGTAGCGGGCCAAAACAGCGTAATTATCAAAGCCGCCCATTTTCATTGTCTTTTCCATTAGGGCCTCAGCCATAATGTAGGTCTCGCCATTTTCTGCTTTCACCAGCACGTAGCTGTCCCGGGGATGCAGGCAGATACCCATATTGCCGGGCAGAGTCCAGATGGTGGTGGTCCAGATCACGAAGAACATCTTGCTCTTGTCAAACGCTTCCAGCTTGCCCAAATCGTCCTTCAGAGGGAACTTTACATAGACAGAGGTACAGGGGTCGTCCTTGTACTCAATGTCGGCTTCGGCAACTGCGGTGGCGCAGGCAGGGCACCAGGTAACGGGCTTCAGGCCTTTGTAGATGTAGCCTTTGTCAAACATTCTGCCAAAAACTTTGACTTCCTGTGCTTCAAAGTGGCGGTCCATAGTGCGGTAAGGATGTTCCCAATCGCCCACGACGCCCAGCCGCTTAAAGCCGCCCATCTGCTTCTGGATAAAGTCTTCCGCGAAGGCCTCGCAGGCGGTGCGGAATTCCGGGACGGTCATATCCTTGTTCAGTTTTTTCTTGGAAGTTTCGATGGCTCGCTCAATGGGCAAGCCGTGGTTGTCCCAACCAGGAACATATGGGGTGTAGAAGCCCATCATTGCGTGGCTGCGGACGATAAAGTCCTTCAGGGTTTTATTCAGCGCGTGACCCATATGAATGTAGCCGTTGGAGAAGGGAGGGCCGTCGTGCAGGATGAAGGGGGGAAGGTCCTTGTTCTTCTCCAGCATAGCGTTATACAGGTCCGTTTCTTGCCAACGTGCCAGCATACCCGGCTCCCGGGCGGGCAGACCGGCCTTCATGGGGAAATCGGTCTTCGGGGTGATGATGGTGTTTTTGTGGTACCTTGGAATTTACCTCCAGTTGACTAGTCATAAAAATAACCGCCTTGGTCC
>CAYVSU010000106.1:0-4016 GCA_964454215.1 uncultured Oscillospiraceae bacterium
TGATTGCACCTCCTTTTGGACTTTTGGCCCCCGGTCGCGCCGGGAGCAAGGATATGTCCGCATTCGCAGACCAGTTTATTATAGCCATTTCCCTATGTCTTGTCAATAGATTATTTTCTAAAAAATTATATTTTTTCCAAAAAACAGGGGAAGAAAAGGGGAATTCCCGGGTGGGAATTTTGGAAACTGGAAATATTGGGCAAAAGAGAAAATACCTTTGCGTTTTCTGTCGGATTTTGGTATAATCCGCAGTATAAAGCGAATACACCTTTGGGAAAGGAATCTCTACTATGAAAAGAATCATCGCGGTTTTGCTTTTGATCAGCCTTGTGCTGTGCGGCTGTGGAAAGAAGGAAGCATCACCTCCTGCAACAACAACCACCACAGCACCGGAAACCACGGTTCCACCCACAACCAGTGAACCTCCGGAAACTACTGTTCCGCCTACTACTGCACCACCGGAGACCACAGTGCCGCCAACGACGGTGCCGGAGCCTGAATATGTCAATCCACTAAACGGCGAGGGAATGTATGAGCCCTATACCGGCAAACCGGTTGCGGTGATGCTGAACAACGTAAAAAAGGCACAGCCGCAGCACGGTGTCAGCGGTGCGGACATTCTGTTTGAAATGTCCTCTGAGGGCGGCTCAACTCGCTGTATGGGTATTTACAGTGACATTACCAACGTCCCCCGGGTGGGTGCGGTCCGCAGTGTGCGACTGTATTTTGCCCAGGTGATGCAGGGATTTGATGCCCTTTTGGTTCACGCCGGCGGCAGCGCGGAGGCTACTGCTTATTTGAATTCTCTGAACATCAAAACCATTAACGGTGTTAGCAGCGCTGCTTTCTATCGGGATCAGGACCGGCTGAACGCAGGCTATTCCAAGGAACATACCTTATTTATTGATTCCGAGGCGATCTTGTCGGAGGCCGAGAAGAAAAAGGTTACGATGACCGGTACGGAGGAAGTATCCTATGGCTTCCAGTTTGCGGAGGAGATTGCTTTGGATGGCGAGGACGCAAATGTGATTTCCGTGTATTTCAGCAGAGGCGGCAAGGCAAACGGCAAGCTTACCAAGCTGACTTACGATGCGGATGCCAATGTTTACAAAGCCTACCAGTTTGAAAATGACTATATTGACGGACAAACCGATGAAGTGGTTTCTTTCCGCAATGTGATCATTTTGCGGGCGATCACCTTCCTGCAGGAGGATCAGGAGCATTTGACCATTGAAACCGTTGGCAGCGGTGACGGATACTTTGCTTGCGATGGCAAGATCGTACCCATCAAGTGGAGCAGAAAAAATGTCAATTCGCCCTTTGTATTTACGCTGGAGGATGGCACGCCTATCACCTTGGGTGTTGGAAAGACCTACATTCCCGTGGTTGCGCCGAAATCTTTGGTGGCTTGGGAATAAAGCAGAATGTAAATATGCGCATCCGATTTGGATGCGCATATTTTTTCGCTTTTGGGCGAAAGCTAGAAGCGAAAGGATGATGGCGATGCACAAAGAAGAAAAGAAAGAGGAAAAGCAGCCCCTTTCCTGGGAGGTCTGCGATCCTAAACCTCCGGTGGTCCAGTCCGGCAGAATGGAAAACCGCAGAGAGAATTGAAAGGATAAATGATTGTTAACGGTACAACGAAAAGAATTAGTATGTTATTTACTTGGTCATATAAACAATCATTTACGGCAGCAAAAAGCCAAGGCTGGGTAGCCTTGGCTTTTTGCCGTCAATTAGTTTTCGATGCTCATAACGGTGCCCATAAACAGGGGCAGGTTGGTGCTTGTGTCGATGATCATATAAACAAAGGGACGGTCCAACGTCACATTGTACACGAAAGATGGGGCGATTGTAGCTTCGCTTATTTCAACAACTGTTACTGCGGCGGCGCGGGTGCCCTCGTTATCCACAGAGATGTGGGTCTTGTGGATCACTTCGCCGATATAAATGTTTCCCCGATCACTGGTTACCATAGGTCCAAAATCTGCATAGTCGCCATCAAAAGCGGTGGGCATACCCAGTGCGGACAGTGTATCATTCAGCGTCAACTCGTAGTCATAGCTGAATTTGGGCATAGCGGTGTTGACAGTGCCGCATGCGTTTTGCAGCGTGTTTTGCAGCGTTTCCGCGTCGAGGGAGTTTACATAATCTTCAACAGAGATACCCTCGTTGGGAAGCAGCGCCACGAAGGCGTACTGGTTGCCTTTGTAGTATTTGATAAAGCCGGTAGCCCGAGGATCTGCCAGATAGCGGTATTCCTTTCCGTACATCATTGTGACATCCTGCTTGACGCCGTCCTCGGTGGTAAAAATGCCATCTTCCAAGCTGGTGTCAGAATAGGGCAATTCCCACTTGGCATCAAAAACCAAGGCGTTGATCAAATACATAACAGTTTCTTCTTTGATTTCGTCAGTGATCTGATCGATCATACCGTCGGTATTATGGCTGACCCAGCCGTTGATATCCTTGACGGTCTGAGAATCGAAGGGGGCTTTGTAGGCGTCGGAGCCATAGTAATCCGCAACGGTCTGCAGGAATGTATCCTTCACGTGCAGATACTCTGAATCCCGATACCAAACGGAGTTGGCGATACCCACTTTTGCGTTTTCTGTAGTGGCAAGTGAGTTTGCATAACTGTACAAATACCGGTTCAACTCTTCAATGGGCATACCCAGAACGGCTTCCATTTCCGCTTTTGTCTGCCCATCCGCGCCGTTGGCGGTCATGGCAAGCGCCAGCATTACGGAAAGGGGAGAGATCAGTGTGTTTCCCTCTGGGGTTTCCTTAAAGCAGGACTGAAACAGCTTAATAGAAAATTCCGTTTGACCGGTGATAAAAGCATCGTCCGCTTTCTTGCCGCTGACGTTATTGGCCTGGATGTTTGCCATCAGGTCTGCCGCCTGGACAGTGGGGATGATCGGGCTGTTTCCGGGAATCATTGCCGCGATCAGCACACCGATGCACAGCACCAGGCAGACGAAGCTGGTGATGATCCGTGCCCGGCGGTTGCGGCGGGTGACGATACGCTGTTCCTTGCGTTGCAGCAATTCGTCTTTAAATTCATCATAAGGTTTCATAATTCCATTCCTTCCTTTCGCAGGATCACGCGAAGCCGCTCTTTGCCTCGGTACAGCAGGTTATCCACCTGCTTTTTGTTCTTTTTCATAACCCTGGCGGTGGACTCGTAACTCAAGTCTTCAAAATAGACCAAGTGCAGTGCCTGTTGCATATCATCAGGCAAGGTCTTCAGCGCCCGGTGGAGGGCGCGTGTTTCCTCGTTTGCCAGATATTCTGCCTCTAAGGCTTGCTGTGCCGGGAGGTTTTCCGGGATCGGGTCCGGGGAGAGAAACTTTCTGCGGCGCAAATAGTCCAGAGCCCGGCTGCGTCCCCGCATTAAGAGGTACGTTTTCAGCGAAGATCGGGCATCGTACCGATTGGGATTTACCAGCAGGTCTACAAAGACATCGATGGCAATATCCTCTGCGGTATCGGGATCGTGGACGATCCGGTCAATGAAAAAGATCAAAGGGAGACGGTACAGATTCAGAATTTCGTCCAAAGCGGCATTGTCGCCGGCGAGATAACGGCGGTAGCTACTTTCACCGTTGTCCATTGTGGCATCCTCCTTTTTGGTGGATTCACTAATTATACGAATGAGAAATGGAAAATCCTCACAAAATTTTGAAAAAGATAAATGATTGTTTAGAGCAGTAAAAAGAAGGATCATCACATCGCCTTTTTGAGCGGCTCCTCGCAATGACATCGTATAAGTTTATTTTTGTCAAAT
This sequence comes from uncultured Oscillospiraceae bacterium, assembly GCA_964454215.1. Classification (GTDB taxonomy): domain Bacteria; phylum Bacillota; class Clostridia; order Oscillospirales; family Oscillospiraceae; genus Faecousia. The sequence goes on from CAYVSU010000106.1 coordinate 3,791, forward strand.
AAACAATCATTTACCGGAATAAGAAAATGTTATGTTAACAGAGCAATAAAACAAACAGGGCAGGATGAACCTGCCCTGTTGTCAGTTGCAAATTAGCCGTTTGCGCGCATCTGAGCGAAGCACTCGCTGCAGTATACGGGACGGTCGGACTTGGGCTCGAAGGGAACCTTTGCCTCGCCGCCGCAACGGGCGCAGGTAGCGGTGAAGAACTCACGGGGGCCACGGG
>CAYVSU010000107.1:0-3934 GCA_964454215.1 uncultured Oscillospiraceae bacterium
TAAAATCCCTCGGAGTAAAATCCGTACCGGTTCGATCCCGGTCAGCGGCACCAAAGCAATCAAACCCGAACCTTTTACCAATCGGTGAAACGTTCGGGTTTGTTGTTTTCTTAAAAGATGTTAAATAAGCCTTTGTTTGTGGCAGTACAGAGTTAGTCGCTCTGTACTGCCACTTCTTCGTTTCAATGATTTTCGCAAATATAAGGAGATTTAAAATGAAGACTAAAAAGCATCTAACGTAGTAAATAATTGACAGTCTGTTTGCGTTAGTTCAAATACCACAAGAAGGGGACTTGAAAAATCAGGAACACATCAATGTAATGAATAGGAATGATGATTTCCCAAAGGTGTTGGATGGGTTCATCGTAGTATTCATATTCGATGACAAAACCATACGAGTTGTAGGGTTCTTCATATCGGATGAGATTGCCGCTTTCGTCATAGGTACATTTGTAGTAATCCTCTTTTGTGTCTGTAAGCTTAAGAGTACCCGTTCCGTCATCTGTATAAGTGAGTCGATCAACGCCAACAAAACAACCGTTATCATCCAGAGTCACGACATCGTATTCTTCGTAGGCAACGCCTTCTGTTGATCCACGGGAATAGGGTCTCTTGATCTGCTTTGTGGTAGGATCATATTCAAAGAGAGGCACGCTCCCCATAAGGTAGGGAACTCCGTTTTCGTCGTAGGTCACACTCCAAACCTCCGAGGGATTGTCCTCATTGTACATCGCAATGATCTTCTGATCGTCATTATAGTCAAATACTGGAAGTTCCATGGTCGTGCCATCTTCTGTATCCCAAACGATGGAAAAAGTGTTGGTTTCCGGATCAAACACGCCCCGATAATCTTCAATTGGGTCATTGTAATAATTCATATAAGATTCAAAATAGCAGGTGTTGTCATCCCATATAATATTACATTCGATGGTTTTCCCTTCAGCGGTGACAGTTACCTTTTTCAAACGGTTCAAAGTGGGATTGCTGTTGGAAACAATATTGTTGGAGGTGCTGGGTTCAGTGGTTTGGGTATCGCTGTTGCCGCAAGCGCACAGGCCTAGCAGCAGGATAAGCATCAGAAGTATGGATAGTGCTTTCTTCATAGTCGTTCCCTTTCTTTCTATCAAATAAAAAAGTGTGTAGCCCAAACAGAGCTACACACCGAAAAACGCAGCTCCATTTGTTGCTACACAAAATCTTTTCGCTACCAACAGGGAACGCAAAGCGGAGAATGCGTTTTTGCCGAAACAAAAAACACATCCCCTATCGGTTAGCTTTTATTTGATTTTGTGTAGCAAGGATATGATACCACAGTTAAAATGCAAATGCAAGAAATTCTTGTCGTTTTCGTTTTCGCAAGTCAACCGGGCACAGTTCATACACGCCGTTTGGCGGTTTTTGCATAAGAGAAGAGACACCCAACCGGGTGCCTCCTTGTTTATTCGCGCCAAGAGATCTGTTTTAGCAGAGGCAGGAAGTTATCCCGCTCGGTCTGCGTTTCGGCAACGGATGTGCCGCTGACCGGATCATAAAAGTATTGGTAGCAGAAGTATGCAACGCCTTGGCACTTGGAAAAATCCTTGGTTGTTTGCAAACATTGCAGAAGAACATCCTTGTTATCCCGCCATTCGTATTTTCCGGTGCCCGCATAGGCATCTTCGCCGGACAGTGCTTTCCCGAGGGTCATACCGATGATCAGATCGATATCTTCCCGGGTGATAATATCCTGCCAGATCTTGCAGGTTTTGGCAAAATCCCAGCTTTGATGCTCCATACCGAAATAGACCTGCGGACAGATATAGTCCAGGTAACCCGGCTGGGAACACCAGGTGTAAACATCGGCGTAATGACTGTTATAGACAGTGTTAATATTGCCGGCAGGGCTGATGCCGAACTGCAGATCGCTGTCGATCGCTTTTACGGCAGAATACAGCGCCGCAATCAGCTTATTCAGTTCGCCCCGGCGAAAGTCAGCAAGGGATGCGGTGCCGCCGGACTGCAGATATTCGCTGTAAGCCGTGGCATCAAAGGCGGCATCTGTGGTGGGGTAGAAGTAGTCGTCCATATGTAATCCGTCTACATCGTAACACTCCAAAATTTCCCGGGCGCCGTCAACGATCAGATTCCGCACCTCGCCATAGGCGGGGTTTAAGTAATAATTGTTGCCGCTGGCGACCAAATAAGTGCCGTTTGTCAGGGGGTCGTCGTACCATTGCCGCAGTGTGTAGCGGGAGCTTATCTGGGTGATCTGAGTTGTGGTCATACACCGAAGGGGATTGATCCAGGCGTGGACGGAGAGTCCGTATGCGTGGGCTTTTTCAATGAGAATGGGCAGGGGGTCGTAGCTGGCATCCTTGCCGTAAGCACCAACCACATAGCTGGACATAGGAAAATAGGCAGAGGGGTACATACTGTCAGCATTGGGACGTACCTGCACGATCACGGTATTGAAGCCGCAATCGGCGATTTTTTGCATAATACTGTCGATCAGCACGGCAAAGGATGCTTCTGTACGCTGGGCACCGCCGCTGGTGTAGACGTTGTAAAGATCAAACTGAGAGAGCCACATTGCCTTCATATCCGTGTCGGATTCCACGGTGGGCGGTTCTGTGGGTGCTTCTGTAACAGGCGGCTCTGTGGGGAGCTCGGTGGTTGGGGGCGCCGTTGACGGCTCTGTGGGAGCTTCCGTAGTAACGGGAGGTTCCGTAGGCGTTTCGGTAGTAGCGGGTGGTTCCGTGGGAGATAGCGTCTCCGGTGGAACGATCAGATCCGTTTCCGGAGGAAGGGTGGTGCTGTCCGGTTCGGGGGTGGATTCGGCAGGGGACAGCGTGGTAGTGGTGGACGGATCCTGGGTGTAAGTGGGTACACCAGTATGTGTGCATCCGATCAGCAAAGCAGCAATCAGCACAAGTGGAATAATCATTCCGGTCGCAGATTTTTCGTGGTTCATAGGGTTCTCCTTATCTGTGGCAGGGGGGTGACCTTTGCGTGGTACATTTAAGTATATAATTATGGCCGGGTTTGTCAATAGAAGGCGGTAGTTTCCCAGCCGATATTATGCTGGTAAATAATCCCTCTGCCGGAGGGCAGAGGGATTTTTTGGTTTTTCAATCCGCATCACGGAAACGGACAATGCAGGTTTCCGGATCCATAGATTCAATAATGGCGATGGCTTCTACCTGATAGCCCAAGTTGCGGATCCGCCAGCCGCCGTCCTGAAACGCCTTTTCCACAGCAATGCCGCAGCCTTCCACAGTGGCCTCTGCGGATTCTACGATGGAAATCAAGCCTTGCAGCGCGTAGCCATTTGCCAGGAAATCGTCAATGATCAGCACGTGGTCATCAGCAGACAGGTGTTTTTTGGAAACAATGACTTTATTGGTGGTCTGTTTGGTGAAGGACTTTACTTCGGCAACATACAGATCGCCGTCTAAATTGACAGATTTGTGCTTTCGGGCGAAGACCAAAGGCACTCCAAAGGCCTTTGCGACGGGGTAAGCAATAGCAATGCCGGAGGATTCAATGGTAAGAACCTTGGTGATGGGCTTGTCAGCAAAGCGGCGGTAAAATTCCGCTCCCAGCTGTTCCAGAAGGGAAATATCCAGCTGATGATTTAAAAAATTATCCACCTTCAAAACATTATCGGATTTGACGATACCGTCTTTTGCGATCCGTTCTTCCAAGAAATTCATTGCGGCACCTCCTTCTAAGATAGTTTTATCATAACATACTTTCCGAAAAATACCAATACTTTTTTACTATTTTGCGGATAATTGTCGCAGTTGCTCTAATCAAGGCAACCGATTTTTGTTTTTGGGACTAGGTTGAACAAGAAGACCAGGAGGGAATTAAAAAATGGCACAAATTTGTTTGGATGCGGGGCATTACGGAAAACGCAATCAGTCCCCGGCAGTAAAAGAATACTACGAATCTG
>CAYVSU010000108.1:0-3911 GCA_964454215.1 uncultured Oscillospiraceae bacterium
GCTACCGGTGCAGGCAAGACCACCATTACGAATCTTATTAACCGGTTCTATGACATTGCCGACGGCAAGGTCCGCTACGACGGCATCAATATCAATAAGATATGCAAGGCAGACCTGCGGCGGTCTCTGGGTGTGGTGCTGCAGGACACCAACCTGTTCACCGGCACGGTGATGGATAATATCCGTTACGGCAAGCTGGATGCCACTGATGAAGAGTGCATCCACGCGGCAAAGCTGGCCAATGCCCACGATTTTATCACCCGTTTGCCAAAGGGCTATGATACAGAGCTCACCGGAAACGGTGCCAGCCTGTCTCAGGGTCAGCGGCAGCTCATTGCCATTGCCCGGGCGGCGGTGGCAGATCCTCCGGTTATGATCCTGGACGAGGCAACCTCTTCTATCGATACCCGTACGGAAGCACTGGTGCAGAAGGGTATGGATGCGCTGATGCACGGCAGAACCACCTTTGTAATTGCCCATCGGCTCAGCACCGTTATGAACTCCGACTGCATTATGGTTTTAGATCACGGCCATATCATCGAGCGGGGCACGCACGAAGAACTGATCGCCCAAAAGGGCACATACTATCAGCTCTACACCGGTGCCTTTGAACTGGAATAAGCGAAAACGGCAACACCGCGTGTTGCCGTTTTTTCTGTCAATAGGGGTAAAAACCGCTGCTGACCACAAGATGCTGTTGGCTTACAAAAATCGAGCCGTTTTTTGTCTACTTTTCTCGGTGAAAAAGCCGTTGTAGCCGGGCAAAAGCTGTGTTATAATGACTGTAACTGACGAAACAGCACGAGGAAATGAAGGATGAACACAGAACGGATACATATTGAAAAAATCGATATGCAGAAACTGCTGAGCGCCGCCAGTGGCGACGCGGCTTTGCTGTATTTATATATTCAAAGCGGAAACGATCCGCAGAATGCAGAAAAGGAACTGAATCTCCACGGTCCCCGGCTTTCCTGCGCAACTGCCACACTGCGGCAGCTGGGATTGTGGCCTGAGGAACGCAGAAGCGCCATTTTGCCCGGCGAACGCCCGGTATACTCGGAGCAGGACGTTCTGCAGGCGCTGGATTCTGACAGGGGCTTCAAAATGCTTTACGGCGAGGTCCAGCGGATTCTGGGAAGAACGATGAATACGGAAGAATTGAAGATCCTTTTATCCTTTGAGCGTTATCTGGGCCTGCCGGCAGAGGTGATCTGCGTGCTGGTGTCCTACTGCAAGGATCGTGCCCGGCAGCGGGGCAATCTGCGCAATCCCGCTTTGCGGACCATTGAAAAGGAAGCCTATTTTTGGGCAGAACGGGGCATTGACACCCTGGAAGAGGCGGCTGCCTATATCCAGAATCAGAATATGCGATCCAGCCGGATGCACCACCTGATGGGTCTTTTGCAGATCCGGGGAAGATCGCTTACCCAGGCGGAGGAGCGGTATGCACAGAAATGGCTGGATGCGGGCTTCGATGATGCCGCCATCACTATGGCATACGAGCGAACCTGCCTGAATACCGGTGGTATGAACTGGCATTATATGAACAAGATCCTGACTCGCTGGCAGGATGCAGGTATGTTTACCGGTGAGCAGGTGACGCAAAAAGACACCAGGAGCGTGCCCAAGGGAGCGTCCGGTCAGCTGGGGCAGGCAGAGCTGGAGGCTCTGCAGCGTGTTTTACAGGAGGGATAAGCGATGGCATACAGCGCAGAAGTGATCAAACGGGCCAGAGAGCGTCTGGCACAGGCAAAGGCCGACAGAGAATCGGAAAACCAGCAGCATCTGCAGCAGGCATATGCCCAGCTTCCGCGGCTCCGGGAGATCGACCGGCAGCTGCGTGTGACGATGGCGGCGGCTGCCCAAACCGTATTTTCCCGGGGCGGCGATGTGGCCGAGATAATGGAACAGGTCAAGACGGCAAATTTGAGTTTGCAGCGGGAACGGGCCGCTTTGATTGCGGAGCATTTTGAAGAGGGCTTTTTGGATGAAATGCCCATCTGCGAAAGCTGCGGAGGCTCCGGCTATGTAGGTGCCAATATGTGCTCTTGCCTGCAGGAGCTTTGCCGGCAGGAGCAGCGCAAGGAGCTGACGCTCCTTTCCGGTGGAAAGGAAACCTTCCATCAGTTCCGGCTGGAATACTATTCGGATCAGTATGACAGCCGTTACGGCAGCAGTCCCAGACTGGTAATGGAGAAAAATTTTCAGCTCTGCCGCCGGTATGCAACCACCTTTACGCCGGAATCCGGCAATCTGCTGTTCGTAGGCGGCACAGGCTTGGGAAAGACTTTTCTTTCCGCCTGCATTGCCCGGACAGTAACGGACCGGGGTTACTCCGTGATGTACGAAACGGCCTCCCGGCTGTTTTCCAAGCTGGAGCAGGCCAAGTTCGGCGGATCCGAAGATGCACGACGGGAAGCGGAAAAGCTGAATCAGTGTGATCTTTTGATCATTGATGATCTGGGAACAGAAATGCCTGGCCAATTTACCACTGCCGCGCTTTACAGCCTGCTGAATGACCGGCTGCTGGAAAACAAGCCTATGGTGTTTTCCACCAATTTGAATGTGGATGAGATGGCCAAACGCTATTCCCCACAAATTGCCTCCCGGCTTCACGGGGGCTTTACCCGGCTGACCTTTGTGGGAGATGATATCCGGGTGCTGAAAAACAGATAACAATTATTGATAGGAGAACACTATGGCAAATGAATTTTTTGCCCTGATGGGCCGGATGCGCTACATTACCCGCTGGGGTTTGATGAGAAATACACTCACAGAAAATATCCAGGAACACAGCCACCAGGTGGCGGTGCTGGCCCACGCGCTGGCGCTGATCCGCCGGAATGTTTTGAATCTGGAGGGACCGGATCCGGATCGGTGCGCAGTGGCGGCGCTGTATCACGATGCGTCGGAGATCATGACCGGCGACCTTCCCACCCCCATCAAGTACTATAATCCGGATATCAAGGATGCCTACAAAAAGGTGGAGCGGATCGCCGGAGAGCGGTTGCTTTCCAAGTTGCCCCCAGAGCTGAAGGACAGCTATGAGCATCTGGTTTTGGAAGATGATCCGGTGGTGCTGCCTATCGTAAAGGCGGCTGACAAGCTTTCTGCCTATATCAAGTGTGTGGAGGAGCGGAAAGCCGGTAATACGGAGTTTGATTCCGCGGCGGTGCAGACGATGCGTTCAATGGTAGAATTGGATATGCCGGAACTGAACTGGTTTATCGATCATTGCCTGGCACCCTATGGTATGAATTTGGATCAGCTTTAAATCTTGACGGGAAAACAAAAATGTGATACCATAGCACCTGTCAACCGCGTTGCTCCGCGCTGCCGGTGGCAGAAGAAGCGGAGCATAAGCGTGTGCAGCGGTCGAAATTTCGCGAGCGAACAGTGAGCAGGAAATTTCGGGCACCGCAAACGGAGGAACAGGCAGACACACGGGGAAACGCTCCTCCAAAATGCCTTGCCGATTGAAAGAATACTTTGCCGCTGTGGCCGCGTTGCTCCGCGCTGCCGGTGGCAGAAGAAGCGGAGCATAAGCGTGTGCAGCGGTCGAAATTTCGCGAGCGAACAGTGAGCAGGAAATTTCGGGCACCGCAAACGGAGGAACAGGCAGACACACGGGGAAACGCTCCTCCAAAATGCCTTGCCGATTGAAAGAATACTTTGCCGCTGTGGCCGCGTTGCTCCGCGCTGCCGGTGGCAGAAGAAGCGGAGCATAAGCGTGTGCAGCGGTCGAAATTTCGCGAGCGAACAGTGAGCAGGAAATTTCGGGCACCGCAAACGGAGGAACAGGCAGACACACGGGGAAATGCTCCCCCAAAATGCCTTGCCGATTGAATGAATACTTTGCCGCTGTGGTGGAACAGGCAGACACAAGGGACTTAAAATCCCTCGGAGTAAAA
>CAYVSU010000109.1:0-3799 GCA_964454215.1 uncultured Oscillospiraceae bacterium
TGGCAAACCTGAAAATTAAGCTTGTTAAGAGCCTGAACGGCCGTCTGGAAAAGCACATCGCTACTGCTGAGAGCCTGGGTCTTCGCAAGATCGGCCAGACCAGCATCCAGCCGGACAATACCCAGACTCGCGGCAAGATCGCCAAGATCGGCTATCTGCTGCAGGTCGAAGAAGTAGAATAAGGAGGAGACAAGGTATGAATCTGCATGAACTCTCTCCTGTCGCTGGTTCCACCCATGTCGGCAAGCGTAAAGGCCGTGGCCACGGTAGTGGCAATGGCAAGACCGGTGGCCGTGGCCACAAGGGCCAGAAGGCTCGTTCCGGCGGCAAGATCCGCGCCGGCTTCGAAGGCGGCCAGATGCCTCTGGTACGCCGCGTGCCCAAGCGTGGTTTCAACAACATTTTCGCAAAGCCTCTGACTGCTGTGAATGTTGCTGCCCTGAACTGTTTTGAAGATGGTGCCGTGGTTGATGCCGCTGCGCTGATCGAAAAGGGCATCCTTTCCAACTGCCCCTATGGTCTGAAGGTCCTGTCTAACGGCACCCTCACTAAGAAGCTCACCGTTAAGGCAGCTGCTTTCTCTGAGTCTGCTAAGGAGAAAATTGAGCAGGCAGGCGGAAAGACCGAGGTGGTTTAAGTGCTTGAGACACTGAGAAACGCCTGGAAAATTCCTGAACTTCGCAAAAAGCTGATCTTCACTATGTTGATCATGCTGCTGTACCGCTTTGGCAATGTCATTCCTGTCCCTTACATCAATGTGAGTGCTTTGGGTCAGTACTTTGACAGTGCTCTGTCTGACACCATTTTGGGCTTGTATGACGCTATGTCCGGCAGCGCTTTCTCCAGCGCTACCGTTCTGGCACTTGCCATCCAGCCCTACATTAACTCTTCCATTATCATTCAGTTGCTGACCATTGCCATCCCCGCTCTTGAGCGGCTGAGCAAGGAAGGCGGCGAGGAAGGTAAGAAGAAGATCAATCGCATCACTCGCTACACCACTGTTGGTCTGGGCCTGCTGATGGGCTGGGCATACTATATGATGCTCCGCTCCTATGGCGTTGGCGAAGGTTACATCCTGCTGGATGGCTCCTTCAGCGCTGCTCTGGTCATTATTCTGGCATTTGCTGCCGGTTCTTGCGTGGTTATGTGGCTGGGTGAACAGATCACCGAGCACGGTATCGGCAACGGCATCTCTATGATCCTGTTTGCCGGCATCATTTCCCGGATTCCTTCCGGCGTGAGCGCGGTTGCTTCTATGGTGTGGTGGCAGATCATTCTGGTGGTAGCAGGCGTTGCCGCACTGCTGTTGCTGATCATTTGGGTAAACGACGCTGAGCGCCGGATTCCCGTGCAGTACGCAAAGCGCGTTGTAGGTCGTAAGGTCTACGGCGGCCAGAGCACCAACCTGCCTATCAAGGTGGCTATGTCCGGTGTTATGCCTGTCATTTTTGCACAGTCCATCGCTTCTCTGCCTGCAACTATCTGTGCTTTTGGCGGATGGACCAGTGGCTGGTGGTACACGAATGTGTTCAGTTCTGACAGCTGGGCATACGCAGTATTTTATTTCCTGCTGATCTTCTTCTTCAGCTGGTTCTATGCCACGATCCAGTACGATCCCGTGGAAATCTCCAACAATATGAAGAAGAACGGCGGCTTCATCCCCGGCTTCCGCCCCGGCAAGCCCACAGCTGACTTCATTAAGAAGGTCATCAACAAGATCATTGTCTTTGGCGCGATCTACCTCAGTGTTGTGGCTCTGATGCCTATCATTGCAGGTAATCTGATGTCCTCCGTTAAGAATCTGGCAATCGGCGGTACCTCCGTCATCATCACAGTCAGCGTTGCGCTGGAAACTGTGAAGGCGTTGGAGGCACAGATGCTGATGCGTCACTACAAGGGCTTCCTGGATTAATTTGGAGGCATGGCAGGATGAATCTAATCCTACTGGGCGCGCCCGGCGCCGGTAAGGGGACACAAGCAAAGCTTCTTTCCCAGAAGCTTTCCATCCCCGCCATATCTACCGGGAATATGCTCCGTGAGGCCATGGCAAATGGCTCCGAGTTGGGGCAAAGAATCAAGAAAATCATGGACGAGGGCTCTCTGGTTCCCGATGATATCATTATGGATATCATCGCGGACCGGATTTCCCGGGATGACTGCATAAATGGCTATATTTTGGACGGTGTGCCCCGCACACTGGTTCAGGCTGAGGCTATGGATGCCAGAAATATCCGTATCGACCATGTGATTTCTATTGAACTGGATGATGGTGTGATTCAAGACCGAATGGCCGGTCGGCGGGTCTGCAGCAAATGCGGCGCCAGCTATCATATCATCGCCAATCCCCCGAGAACCGAAGGGATCTGCGACCTATGTCAGAATGCGCTGACGATCCGAAAAGATGATGTGCCGGCAACGGTGCGCCATCGTCTGGAGGTCTATCACGCACAGACTGAGGTTTTGAAGGACTATTATGCCCATTGCGGCAAGCTTGTGCTTGTGAATGGTGATCAGTCCATTGAAGATGCCAATCGGGATATTCTCGTGGCTCTGGTGTCGCTGTAGCTAAGATCGCCCAGACCGTACACGATAAGTTTGCCCTTATAAAGCTCAATACCCTGAGTTACGTGGCTGTGTCTACCTATAACGATATCGGCTCCGCTGTCAATAGCCGCGCGTCCTATATCCTTGTTGTTTGCATCAAGATGCGACTCATATCGGCTTGCATTGCTTTTGTATTCACCGCGCGAATCACGCTCACGTGTTTCCCAGTTCACGGAAAGCACAACAAGAGCCGCTCCGTTCTGCTTTTCTACCGAAACCATATTCTTTACGTCTGCGATAATATCCGCGTTGCTCTTGGAAGAAGAAACCGCATCGTAGGATATGTGGGCAATTTTTCCTATAGATGAATGAATATATGCAACACCGTTGTCCATAGAATAGCCAAGGCCCTCGTTGTAAAGATGCTGTATAGTCTCGTCATAGCCCGCTACGCCGTAATCAAGCATATGCTCGCTTGCAAGCGAAAGGCTGTCGATGCCCGCAAAGGTAAAAGACTTAAGATAAGCTGCCATTCCCTTATAGGCGCTTGTGCCGTCAGATGGAGAGGTGGATTCGGTTATGGGATTTAGAAGTGTTACCATTGACATATCGTCGTTCATAAACAACGGCGAAAGCTTTCCAAACGGATAAGCCGGCGAAGAAGAGCTTGCCGTATACTCATCCCAAAAACTGCCGTCCGCACTGATAAGGGGATCACCCAAAAGAACGTTGCCGCCTATATTCAAGGTTATAATGCCGTTTTGAGAATTCGAGACGTTCTGAACGTTTTGATATGCGGCAAGAAGTGCTAATACCATAGTTCCGTTGGAGGTGGTATCAAACTTTGGATAAAGGTCTATATTTTCATCTGCGGGAAGCCTTGAATAAAGAGAATCAAGACTTGCAAGAGTAGACGACGTCTTATCAGAGAAGAATGTATTGCTTGATGACGTCTGATTAAGGGCTTCGTTTAATATTTCGGAAACCTTGCTAAGATATGAAGAACCCGCCGCAAGTCCAAGCTCGTCCCTTACATACGCCGAAGCATCGGAAAGGCGTTTTACAAAATCGGGCGCACGGTTTACAAAATCAGCTGAACAGCCGCTTGCCAGCGATTCGATAAAAGCTTCGGTATCACGCGATATTTTTGCCACAGCCGCCTCGGAAAGCTCATATTCCACAGGCTCAACGGGAGTGTTTGCGGTGTCGTTATCAGGAAGCTCGTCGGGAACATTTTCAGAGCCCCCTTGTATAT
>CAYVSU010000110.1:0-3672 GCA_964454215.1 uncultured Oscillospiraceae bacterium
GAGGGCGGCTGTAATGTGCAGTTTGCTCTGAATCCCCACACCTCTGAATACTACCTTATCGAGGTCAATCCCAGAGTTTCCCGTTCCTCCGCACTGGCATCCAAAGCCTCCGGCTATCCTATCGCCCGGGTCACAGCCAAGATTGCTGTTGGTATGCAGCTGGAAGACATTAAGATTGCCAACACCAACGCGGCATTCGAACCGAAGCTTGACTATGTGATTGCCAAGCTGCCAAGATTCCCCTTTGATAAATTTGCCTCTGCCGCCAATACTTTGGGCACGCAAATGAAAGCCACCGGCGAAGTAATGGGCATTGGCTCCACTTTGGAAGAAGCGCTGCTCAAAGGCGCCCGCTGTCTGGAGATCGGCTGCTGCCACTTCCATCTGCCCAAGTTCGACAATATGTCCACTGATGCACTTTTTGCCTATATTGAAGAGTTCCGGGACGATAGCATTTTCGCAGTTGCTGAACTGATGCGCCGGGATGTAACGGTAGATAAACTGCACGAGATCACCAAGATCACCCCCTACTTCCTGGAAGCAGTGGAGCGAATCGTGGCAATGGAACGCAGACTTGCCGTCAATGTCGGCAATTTGGAAGTTCTGCAACAGGCCAAGAAAATGGGCTTTGGTGATAAGTTCATAGCCAAGCTGTGGGGTCAGAAGGAAATCGACATTTATCATCTGCGCAAAGAAAATAATCTGTGCCCCGTGTTCAAAATGGTGGATACATGCCACACAAATGCCTATATTCCCTACTTCTATTCCTCTTATCACGGCGAAAACGCCTCAATTCTGACAAACAAAAAGAAGATCGTAGTACTGGGCGCAGGTCCTATCCGTATTGGCCAGGGCGTAGAATTTGACTATTCCACCGTCCACGCCGTTATGACGATTAAAAAAGCCGGCTACGAAGCAATCATTATTAACAATAACCCCGAAACTGTTTCTACTGATTATACCACCGCGGACAAATTGTACTTCGAGCCGTTGACTCCCGAAGATGTGATGAGCATCATCGATTACGAAAAGCCCGAAGGCGTCATAGCATCGCTGGGTGGCCAGACCGCCATCAATCTTGCCCAGCCGCTGACAGACCGGGGTGTAAAGATCATTGGCACCGACTGTGCTGCCATTGACCGGGCAGAGGACCGCAACGCCTTCGAAAATCTCTTAAACGAGCTGAACATTCCCCGGGCAAAGGGTCGGGCTGTTACCAAGATCGAGGACGGCATCCAGGCTGCTGCTGAGATCGGTTATCCTGTTCTGGTGCGTCCCAGCTTTGTGTTGGGCGGTCGGGCAATGCAGATCGTTGCCAATGAGGAGCAGCTGCGCCATTACTTGCGTACCGCCGTTGAGATTGACGAAGACAAACCCGTTTTGGTTGATAAATATATTGAAGGCCGCGAGGTGGAGATCGATGCTATCTGCGACGGTCTGAATGTATTTGTTCCCGGCATTATGGAGCTGGTGGAACGCACCGGCGTTCACTCCGGCGATTCCATTTCCGTTTATCCCTCCTTTTCCATCAGTGATAAGGTCAAGGGTATCATCCTGCAATACGCTAAAAAGCTTGGCTTGGGCATTGGTATTGTTGGTCTGTTCAATATCCAATTTATCGTGGACAAGGACGACAATGTATTTATCATTGAAGTTAATCCCCGGTCCTCCCGCACCGTTCCCTTCCTGAGTAAAGCCACCGGTTATTCTTTGGCTGATATCGCCACCGAAGTCATCTTGGGCAAGAGCCTGAAGGAACTGGGCCTGTTTGATATTTATCCTGAGGAAAAGAAGCGTTTCTACGTCAAGGCGCCTGTTTTCTCCTTCAATAAACTCCGGGGCCTGGACGCATACCTGTCCCCCGAAATGAAGTCCACCGGCGAAGCTATTGGCTATGACCGGACTCTCAACCGCGCGCTGTATAAGGCTCTGCAAGCATCTGGTATGCATCTGCAGAACTACGGCACTGTCCTTGCCACCATTGCCGACAAGGACAAGGAGGAAGCTCTGCCTCTGATCCGCCGGTTCTATAATCTGGGCTTCAACATTGAAGCCACTGCAGGTACCGCCACCTTCCTGAAGGAACACGGCATCCGCACCCACCGTTTAGGCAAGATCAGCGACGGCAGCGAGGAGATCCCCAACGCCCTGCGTCAGGGTCATATTGCCTATGTGATCAACACCCGGGATCCCGGCGCTAATCAGGCAGACGGTTTTGAGATCCGCCGGATCGCCACAGAATACAATGTGACTATGTTTACCGCTTTAGATACGGTGAAGGTCCTGCTGGATGTTTTGGAGGAAACCACTTTGACCATTTCCACCATCGACGCATAAGGTGGCGATATGAAACAGAGTATTTTTGAAATTATCAGCAACGAAGCGCTGACGGACTGTGTTTATAAAATGGTTCTGTCCGGCGATACCGGCGCAATTACAGCGCCCGGTCAGTTCGTTAATATTCAACTGGATGGTCTGTTTTTGCGCCGGCCCATTTCCGTCTGTGACTACGACGAAAAGAGCCTCACCATCGTTTACAAGGTGGTAGGCAAGGGTACTTCCCTTTTATCCAAACTGACAAGCGGCAAGCTGGATATCCTCACCGGATTGGGCAACGGCTACGATTTGACCCTTTCCGGCGAAAAGCCGGTTCTGTTGGGTGGCGGTGTTGGTGTTCCCCCTATGTATAACCTTGCCAAAAATCTGATTGCTGAAGGCAAAAAAGTTTCCGTAGTTTTGGGCTTTAATACAAAATCCGAGATCTTCTATGAAGACGCGTTCAGAAAACTCGGTTGTGATGTAACGGTTACTACTGTCGACGGAAGCTATGGCACGAAGGGTTTTGTCACCACCGCACTGGAAAACTTGGATTACACTTACTTTTACACCTGCGGTCCCGAACCGATGCTGAAGGCAGTGTACCGGGCATCCAAAACCTCCGGACAAATGAGCTTTGAAGAGCGGATGGGCTGTGGTTTTGGTGCCTGTATGGGCTGCTCCTGCAAAACCGTTACCGGCTACAAGCGGATCTGTAAGGACGGCCCTGTTATGAAGAAGGAGGAGATCTTATGGGAAGCCTGAAAGTGAATCTTTGCGGCATTGAACTGGATAACCCTGTGATCCCCGCCTCCGGTACCTTTGGTTACGGCTACGAGTACGCCGAGCTTTACGACATCAATGAGCTGGGTACATTCTCCTTCAAAGGAACCACCAAAAATCCCCGGTTTGGTAATCCAACGCCCCGGATCGCAGAATGTACCGCTGGTATGATCAATGCTGTTGGTCTGCAAAATCCCGGCGTAGATAAGGTCATCTCTCAGGAACTTCCTATGCTGAAACAGTGCTTCCACAAGCCGGTAATGGCAAATGTGTCCGGTTTTTCCGTAGAGGACTATGCCTACACCTGCCAGCGATTGGACAAAGAAGAACAGGTTGGCTGGTTGGAAGTCAATGTCAGCTGTCCCAATGTGCACGGCGGCGGTATGAGCTTCGGCACCGACCCGGAAGCGGCAGCAGAAGTGACCCGGGCAGTTAAGGCAGTCACCACCAAGCCCGTGATCATCAAGCTCAGCCCCAATGTCACCGACATTGTTTCCATCGCCAAGGCCTGTGAAGAAGCCGGTGCCGACGGCATCAGCCTGATCAACACCATGCTGGGCATGCGCATCAACC
>CAYVSU010000111.1:0-3601 GCA_964454215.1 uncultured Oscillospiraceae bacterium
TGGGCGATCCCTACGACGAGGAGAAGGAGTGCTTCGCACTGCGTCCCATGACCTGTCCCTTCCAGTATCAGGTCTATCTGAACCGGGCACGCAGCTACCGCGACTTGCCAATGAGACTGGGCGAGACCTCTACCCTGTTCCGCAATGAGGACAGCGGTGAGATGCACGGTCTGATTCGCGTCCGCCAGTTCACCATTTCTGAAGGCCACCTCGTACTCCGCCCCGATCAGCTGGAGGAAGAGTTTAAAGGCTGTCTGGAGCTGGCAAAGTACTGCCTGGATACCGTTGGTATGCTGGAAAACTGCACCTTCCGTTTCAGCCAGTGGGATCCCGCCCGTGCCGGTATCAAATACGAAGGCACGGCCGAACAGTGGGAAGAAGCCCAGCGCATTATGGGTGAAATTCTGGACAATCTGGGCGTAGAGTATTCCATCGGTATCGACGAAGCCGCCTTCTACGGTCCTAAGCTGGACATCCAGTACAAGAACGTCTTCGGCAAAGAGGATACCATCGTTACAATCCAAATCGATATGCTGCTGGCACAGAAGTTCGGTATGGAGTACGCCGATGCTGACGGGCAGAAGAAGATCCCCTATATCATCCACCGCACCAGCCTTGGCTGCTACGAGCGAACTCTGGCGTATCTGATCGAGCGCTATGCCGGCGCACTGCCCCTGTGGATGATGCCTACGCAAGTCAAGGTTTTGCCCATCACCGACCGCACGCACGAGTACGCCAGGGATCTGGCCGCAAAGCTCAATGCCGTGAATATCCACGCAGAAACCGACTGCCGCAGCGAGAAACTGGGCTACAAGATCCGTGAGGCGCAGCTGCAGAAGATCCCCTATATGCTGGTTGTAGGCGACCGGGATATGGAAAACGGCACTGTGTCTGTTCGCACCCGCAAGGGCGACGATCTGGGCGCTATGACACCTGACGAATTTATGGCAAAGTGCCTTCTGGAGATCGCCAGCAAGAGCAAGGAAGTTTAAAGGTTTGCTGGGAAAAAGTATGAAGACTCCTTTTTCTGCTTTTTCCACAAATCTGCAGAAGATAGGAAAAGCTTGTTTTTATAACTTGACAACTTCTGCACATTATGATACACTTCGTATATGAAATTATCCCATTTTGGGCATAGGAGGCAAATTTATGAAATCCGTTATTATTCGTTTGGTAATCGGTCTGGTTCTTCTTGCAGTCGGTTTGGGTATTTTCCTCAGCACCCTTGATGTCTATCCTTATACCGGTTGCTATGTCTATGAATGCTCCCTGTGCGGTAAGCAGTGGAACGAATTTGTTATGTTGGATGATCGTGTTTCTTGCCCAAACTATGCTAAAGTGGTTAACGAAACTACCGGCAAAAAAGAGTATGTCTGCCGTGTGAAGCTTTGCGCTGTTGGCGTAGAAGACAAGAAAGCAGTCGGCAACTATATCTATGTTGGCAAGGTTATCGGCCCTCTGATCGTTAACACTGTTGGCGGTGTGCTGGCCATCGCCGGTCTGTTCGTAATGGGTATTACCGGTTATCGCTATCTGCTCACCCGTCCCAAGAAGTCTGACGAAGATTGATTCACTTTCTGCATATTGCTACATAATTTGCAAGCCACCCATACGGGTGGCTTGTTTTATTGTTTGACTTATGCTATACTTTTCTAAAGAAGAGATTCTTCGCAGGAGGTGTGCTATGGATATACCCACGAGGATATGGAAATGGCTGCCTGTTGCCGCTCTGTTAACTGTCGGCTTTTGGCTTTATTTCTTTACTGCAGGGCACGGTTTTCTCGGTATTATCTGCTGGGGAATTGCCGGTGTGATCGGCTGCTATTATCTGCTTTCTATGCTGCAAAAGCGGCAGAAAGTAACCGCAAAAGTGCTTCGCAGAATGTTTACCTGTTTGCTGATCGTGGGCCTTTGGGTCTACGGACTGTCCTTGATTCCGATCCTGTATGCATCTGCCGCCGCGCCCGCTGTTGAATGCCAGTACATCATTGTGCTGGGGGCAAAGGTCAACGGAACCGCCCCTTCCCGGATTTTGAAAGATCGGATTGCAGCCGCATATGATTATCTGGTAAACCATCCGGAAGCCGTTGCCGTTCTTTCCGGCGGACAAGGTACAGATGAAGGGATATCCGAAGCCCAGTGTATGTTTAATGAGCTGACGAAAATGGGCATTTCTCCCCACCGGCTCTGGCTGGAGGAACAAGCCACCTCCACCCGCGAAAACCTGCGTTTTTCGCTGGAAGTGATTGCGGAAAGAACAGGAAGAGATCCTGGACGCGTTGGTATTTTGTCCAATGAGTTCCACCTGTTTCGGGCGGGTCTGGTCGCCAAGGAATGCGAAGTAGATGCCATTCTGATCCCTGCAAAAACCAGTTGGTTTACACTTAGGCTGAACTACTCCCTGCGGGAAGTGGCAGCAGTTTGGTTCTATATTCTTTCAGGAGGTTAATGATATGATTGAACGGATGTATGCGCAGTACGCGTGGGAAAAAACCGCGGCATTGTTGGCCATCGACTCCCCTTCAGGTTATACGGAGAAAGCAGCTATTTGGGTCAAGGAGGCCTTTGCGTCACTGGGATTTTCCGCGCAAACTACCACCAAAGGTGGCGTTCTCGTCGATCTGGGCGGTGAAAATCAGCAGGACGGCTTGCTTTTGGAAGCCCACACAGACACGCTGGGCGCAATGGTTGCCCAAATCAAAGGTAACGGCCGGCTGAAGCTTACCGCGCTGGGCGGCATGAGTCCCAATAACGGCGAAGCAGAAAATGTATGGGTTTATACCCGTTCCGGCAAAATCATTGACGGCACGCTGCAGCTTTGCAACGCCTCAGTCCACGTCAATGGCGATTATTCCTCCGCCAAACGGAGTTGGGATTCTATGGAAGTGGTGCTGGACGAAGATGTAAACTCTGCAGACGACAGCCGCAAATTAGGCATCGAAGTGGGCGACATCGTCTGCTTTGACCCCCGGACCCGTCGCACTGCCTCCGGCTACCTCAAGAGCCGTTTTTTGGACGATAAGCTAAGTGTTGGTATCCTGCTGGGCTTTGCCAAGCATTTGCGTGACAATAACATTTCCCCCAAGCGCCGCACTTATGTTCACGTGACTGTGTATGAAGAGGTGGGGCACGGCGGCTCTGCCTCTGTACCTGCAGGCATCACAGAAGCCATTTCTGTGGATATGGGCTGTGTGGGTGACGGACTGGGCTGCACAGAGAAAATGGTCTCCATCTGCGCCAAGGATTCCGGCGGACCTTACAGCTATGAGGTCGTTGGCAAGCTGATCGAAGCTGCCAAGAAAACCGGCGCAGACTATGCCGTAGATGTGTATCCTTACTACGGCTCCGATGTGGAAGCAACACTCCGCTCCGGCGCAGACATACGCCACGGGCTCATCGGTGCAGGTGTTTACGCCAGTCACGGCTACGAGCGCAGCCATATAGATGGCGTCTATAACACGTTGAAGGTCCTCTGCGGCTATTTGGATGTATAAAAAACAGTAAAAATGCCTCTTGCTTTTTTTGAAAAAGTGTAATATACTATGAGGGCACCTGCCGGTGTGATGGAATGGTAGACGTAGTGGACTCAAAATCCACCGCT
>CAYVSU010000112.1:0-3564 GCA_964454215.1 uncultured Oscillospiraceae bacterium
ATCCAAGGGCTACGCCACACGCCCCACCTTCTCCGTAAAGCAGATCGGCGAGCTGATTGCTTTCTGCAAGGATATCAAGCCTGATGTGCTGGTGATGGTGGACAACTGCTACGGTGAATTTGTGGAAACCATTGAGCCTTCCGATGTGGGTGCGGATATGATCGTCGGCAGCCTCATCAAGAATCCCGGCGGCGGTCTGGCTTCCTCCGGCGGCTACATTGCCGGTACAAAAACTTGCATTGACCGCTGCGCTTACCGGCTGTCTGCCCCGGGTCTGGGACAGGAAGTAGGAGCAAATTTCGGCCTTATGGGCCAGCTCTATCAGGGTTTCTTCCTATCCCCCACTGTCACAGCCAGTGCTGAAAAGGGCGCTATCTTCGCCGCTAACCTTTACGAACCTTTGGGCTTCAAATGCGTACCCAATGCCACCGAAAGCCGCCACGACATCATTCAGGCTGTGGAACTGGGCAGCGAGGAAGGCATGATCGCCTTCTGCAAGGGCATACAGGCTGCTGCGCCTGTGGACAGCTTTGCCACCCCCATTCCCGGTGATATGCCCGGCTACGACAGTAAGGTTATTATGGCCGCCGGCGCCTTTGTCCAGGGCAGCACTATGGAGCTTTCCGCTGACGGACCCATTCGGGAACCCTATGCTGTATACTTCCAGGGCGGACTGACCTGGCTTCACGCAAAACTGGGTATTCTAATGAGCCTGCAGAAAATGGTAGACGCAGGACTCGTCAATATTTAAGGAGGAAACACTATGTCTTGGTTATTCTTTGCTATTGGTACCGCGCTTCTTTGGGGTACCGCGGAACTGTTTTACAAAAAAGGCGCCCGGCCTGACGAAAAGTATTCCCATCTGAAAATCTCCGTGTGGGTTGGTATTGTTATGGGTGCCCACGCCATTTTCACCCTGCTGACACAGGATATTCACTACAATCCCATAAACCTGATCCGCTATCTGCCGGTATCTTTGCTGTACATCACATCTATGACCTTTTCCTATTTTGGAATGCGGTTTTTAGAGGAGTCCATATCTGATCCCATTGAGAATACAGCCGGTGTTATCTGCGTACTGCTGTTCGCCATTTTTATGGGCGATGAATTCAGCGTACTGACCTGGGTCGCTGTTGCAGTGATCGCAGTCGGTGTTATTGGTGTCAGCTACCTGGAAAACCGGGGAGAGACCCCCAGAAAGAAGAACTATGGCAAACTGCTGGCTTTGGCAGCCTTCATTATGCCCTTCCTGTATGCCCTGCTGGATGCCTTCGGCACCTTCCTGGACGATGCTTTCTTCCTGGTAGAAGATGTCGCCAATTCTCCTTTGGTGGATGTTACCGAGGATACCATTGAAGCCGTCGCCAACACCAGCTACGAGCTTACCTTTGCCCTGTTTGCACTGGGTCTGTACATTTTCCTGAAGGCAAAGAAGGTCAAGTTTGGCTCTGTCCCTCAGCACAAGGATAAGATCCTTGCCGCCGTGTTTGAAACTGCTGGTCAGTTTACATATGTGTATGCCTTGGGCGGCGTGGACGCAGTGGCCGCTCCCATTCTCTCCTCCGTTTGCGTTGTTTCCCTGCTGCTTTCCCGGATCTGTCTGAAAGAAAAGCTGTCCTGGAAGACTTACGCATTCATTGGCGTTGTCATCGTCGGTATCCTGCTGCTGGCAGTGGCCGAAGAACTCTAATCCAACACAAAGCATCTGCTATACGATATGTATAAAATTACTGCACGACAAATTGCTTTGTCGTGCAGTTTTTTCCGTCTTTTTCCATTGACACAGCAGGGCAATTCATGGTATAATATCGCGAAATAAAGTGATATATTATGGCTTTCGCCAAGGAAAGGAGAACACTATGACTATGCAGAAGGAAAACAACGCAATGTTGAATGCTGTTTGTAAGCCCAATATTGTTTCTTCCATTATGGACCGACTGTCTTCTGTGGACCTGTGTGCTTTCAATTCTCCCGAATATACTGTGATTCCCGGCTTTTGTGATGTGCATGTGCATTTCCGTGAGCCGGGTTTTTCTTATAAGGAGACTATTCTCTCGGGCTCTCAGGCAGCAGCCCGTGGCGGCTACACCGCCGTTTGCACAATGCCCAATCTGAATCCGGTGCCGGACACCAAGTCCAACCTGCGGCAGCAGCTGGACCTGATCCGCAATGACGGATTGATCCACATCTACCCTTACGGTGCCATCACCGTAGAGCAAAAAGGAGAAAGGCTCTCGGATATGAAGGAGCTCGCTCCCAATGTTATCGCCTTTTCCGATGACGGCAGAGGTGTGCAGTCCCGGGAATTGATGCGGCAGGCAATGCTGAAAGCAAAGTCACTGAAGAAAATGATCGTCGCCCACTGCGAGGACAATTCTCTCCTCAATGGCGGCTATATCCACGACGGTCACTACGCCCAATACAGTCATCACCGGGGCATCTGCTCCGAAAGCGAATGGGGTCCGATCAAGCGGGATTTGGAGCTGGTGAAAGAAACCGGCTGTGCCTATCACGTCTGCCATATTTCCACAAAGGAAAGTGTAGATTTGATCCGCAAAGCAAAAAAAGCAGGTCTCAATGTGACCTGCGAAACCGCACCTCATTACCTGGTTATGGATGACAGCTATCTGCAGGAGGACGGCAACTACAAAATGAACCCTCCCCTGCGCGACTCTGAAGATCGGGCAGCATTGGTCGCCGGTATTCAGGATGGCACCATTGATATGATCGCCACAGACCATGCTCCCCACTCCAAAGAAGAAAAGAGCAAGGGTCTGGACGGCAGCGCATTCGGCATTGTGGGTTTGGAGACTGCTTTCCCGCTGCTTTATACCTATTTGGTGAAGGAAAATATCATCACTATGGAACGGTTGCTGCAGCTGCTGGTGCTGAATCCCAGAAAGCGTTTTAATATTCCAATGACCACAGACTTCTCCATTTGGGATCTGCGGCAACCTTACTATATTGAGCCGGAAGAATTCCTGTCCCAAGGCAAGAACACGCCCTTCAGCGGCTGGAAGGTTTGGGGCAAGTGCCTGGCTACTGTATGTGATGGCAAGCTGGTTTGGATGGAAAAAGCTCGGAAATAATATAACGGAAATAGCTGCAGGAGGTTTTCGTATGGCAAAGCGTACTGATTTGAAAAAGATTATGATCATCGGTTCCGGTCCCATCGTGATCGGACAGGCTGCCGAATTTGATTACGCAGGCACCCAGGCATGCCTGGCATTGAAGGAAGAGGGCTATGAGGTGGTTCTGGTCAACTCCAACCCCGCCACCATTATGACCGATACCACCATTGCGGACAAGGTTTATATGGAGCCTTTGACTTTGGAGTATGTGGCAAAGATCATCCGTTACGAGCGTCCCGACGCCATTGTTCCCGGCATCGGCGGTCAGACCGGATTGAACCTGGCAATGCAGCTGGAGAAGAAGGGCATTCTGAATGAGTGCCGGGTAAAACTTTTGGGTACTTCCTCCGCCTCCATTGAGCGGGCTGAAGACCGGGAGCTGTTCAAAGAGCTGTGCCAGTCCATCGGCGAGCCTGTGATTCCCTCCGAGATC
>CAYVSU010000113.1:0-3544 GCA_964454215.1 uncultured Oscillospiraceae bacterium
TGGATTCCCAGGAAATGCTGTCGCCGGTGACGCCGTTTGTGTAAGTATAGCCGCCGTTGAACTGTTCTTTCAGGATCTCGCACAGTTCAGAGGGGGACATAGTGACGGAAATATTTTTGCCCGCATCCATCGCCTTCTTCATAGCGCCGAAGAGGGCGTAAACGCAGTCGTAAGCGGAAGCGCCGAACTGGTTCAGGGTGTCAGCGCCGTACTTGTCAACATACTTGTCAATGAAGGCCTTGGCAGCGCCCTCGGTAGCCTTGGAGTTAAAGTGGGACAGCATAGTGACCTTCTGAGGGATGGAATTGATGTCAAATGCAGCGTCAATGCCGTCAAAACCGTCGCAGCCGTAGTAAACAGCGGTGGAACTGATCACATTCTTCGCCTGCTGCATAAACAGGGAAGCGGGGGTGTAGTAGATGGGCATAAAGATGAATTCGCAGGATTTCAGCGTGTCGATCTGGGTTGAGAAGTCAGAGGTATTGGCGTCGGAGAAGGAGGTCTCCACGATCTTGACGGAAGAATCCAGGTTGTCCTTAAACTGGTCGTAGATGCCCTTGGAGTAGGGTTCGTCAGACTTGTAGAACACGCCAATGGTCTGGCCCTTGAAGTTGTCGTTCACAAACTGGGCAGCAACTTTACCCTGATTGCCGTCAGCAAAGCACATCTGGTAGCCGTTAGGCTTGGCCGGGATATCGTTGCCGGAAGCGGAGGGTGTCAGGAAAAACACGTTGTCTTCCGCACTGAGGTTGGTAAATTCCAGGCCCGGGCCGGTGGTAACTGTGCCGAGGGACAGCTGCATACCGCCTTCCAGCATAGCGGAGTAGTTGGTGGAAACCTTGGTCGGATCATGCATATCGTCCATTGCCACCAGTTTGAACTTAATGCCGTTCAGACCGCCAGCGGCGTTTATCTCGTCAACAGCCATCTGGGCGGAGTTTTTGACTGCCTGACCATATACAGCGGCACCGCCGGTAAGAGGACCGGAAAGACCAATCACAAATTCCGTGTTGTTGGCGGCGTAGTTCTTTTTCTGGCTGCTGCAACCTGCAAAAAGGGTGAGGCACATTGCCAAGACAAGAGCTAGAGCAAAGATTTTTCGGCATTTCATAACAAAACCCCCTGTTTCCAAAAGAAATATGCCCATATCATATAGCGTTGCATCTCGGTTGTCAACTAAAATTTTAATTTTTTTTAAAACTTTTTTAGTAGTTTACCCGAAAAAACAAAGATATTCGATACTTTTTAATGATTTTTATCAAACAATTTGCCACCTGTTTTTGGGGTTTTTACCCCAAAAACAGGCAGAAATCCTACTTTTTATGTTTTTCTGTTAAAAACAAATGTCTTTTTAACATACTATGTAAAATAAGAGAGAAACAAATGTTTTTTTGCGCAGGACAGGCAAAATCGGTTGACGGGAGACTTTCTATGCGTTAGAATGGGCATCAAAGCACTTTCCTCTATAGAAAAGAGATGAGTATTTTGCGCGCAAAAGAGTTTATAACCGGCATGAAAGCTGGGATGCCTGTCTGCGTGGGCTATTTTTCCGTTAGTTTTGGTTTTGGTGCGCTGGCCGTTGCTCAGGGGCTGGATGTCTGGCAGGCAGTGCTGATGTCCGCGATGAATCTGACCAGTGCCGGACAGTTCGCTGGCCTGACGGTGATCGCTGCCGGGGCGGCGGTAATGGAGTTGGTTTTGACGCAGCTTGTGATTAACAGCCGCTATGCCCTGATGGGAGTTGCTTTGGGGCAGCGGCTGCCCGGCAGTGCGGGAGTGGGCGAGCGTATGATCGCGGCGTTTTTTGATACGGATGAGATCTTTGCTTTGGGAATGGCACAGGGCAGGGATCTGACGGTAGGCTTTTTTGTAGGCGCAGGTACGGTGGCAGCGTTGGGTTGGTCTGCCGGAACTGCCCTGGGTGCGGTGGCGGGAACGCTTCTGCCCCTTTCCGTGCGGACAGCGCTGGGAACGATGCTCTACGGTATGTTTGCGGCCATTGTGGTGCCCCAAACAGAGAAAAACCGACCGACGCAGCTTTGCGTGGTGCTGGCGTTAGCGCTCAGCTGCCTATTTGCCTGGATCCCTTATCTCAATCGGGTGTCTGGAGGACTGGTTATCGTGATCTGCACTGTGGTCGCTGCGGCGATCTGCGCGACGGTTTTTCCGGTGGCAGATGAGGAGGTGGCGATATGAAGGTCTACATCCCTATTCTCATTATGGCGGTGACCACTTACCTCATTCGGGTGCTGCCGCTAATCCTTTTTAAAAGACCCATCACAAACCGGTTTGTCCGCTCGTTTTTGCACTATGTTCCCGTGGCTTGTCTGACGGCAATGACA
Source organism: uncultured Oscillospiraceae bacterium (assembly GCA_964454215.1). Classification (GTDB taxonomy): domain Bacteria; phylum Bacillota; class Clostridia; order Oscillospirales; family Oscillospiraceae; genus Faecousia. The sequence goes on from CAYVSU010000113.1 coordinate 2,343, forward strand.
TTCCCTGCCATCCTCTACGCTACGGAACATATCCTAAGCGGTGCGGTGGGGCTGACGGTAGCAGTGATCCTGGCGATGAAAAAACAGAGCCTGATCACTGTGGCAGCGGCCTGCGGCTGTGCGGTGTTCCTGATGGAACTGTGCTTGGGGTATTTATAACGGTTATACAATATATAAAGGAGTATTGCTATGCTGACAATGGAACAGGCAAAGCAGTTGCTTGCCACAACTACCACCGAGGAGCATCTGTTCCTCCACGCAAAAAATGTATCGGTTGCTATGGGCGGCCTTGCAGACCACTTTGGAGCGGACAAAGCCCACTGGATGGCCATCGGCTATTTGCACGACTATGATTATGAGCAACATCCGGAGGAGCATCTGCAGCATACCGAGGAGCCTCTGTTGGCTGCCGGTCTGACGGCAGAGGAAGTCCGTGCCATTCTGTCCCACGGGTACGGACACTGCTGCAATGTGGAGCCGGTGACAAATATGGAGAAAGCCCTGTTTACTGTGGACGAGCTGACTGGCATCATTCAGGCAGCCGCCCGGATGCGGCCTATGGGAATAACCGATATGGAAGTCTCCAGCTTCATAAAAAAATTTAAGGATAAAAAATTTGCCGCCAAATGTGACCGGGAAGTGATTAAAAAAGGCTGTGAAATGTTGGGTATGGAGGTCCGGGATGTGGCTGCCATCTGTATTGAGGCAATGAAACAGTACGCGCAGGAGCTGCAGATCGGTCCAAAGGAATAATGAAAAGCCCTGGCGCGTCCAGGGCTTTTTGCTGCGCATAAGGACGAGCCGGGGCGAATACGGTTGTATCGGAGGTGTTTTTATGTTGGCAGCGGTTTGGCTGATGCTCAGCAGCCTGCTTTACTCTTTACAGCTTTCCACCGGCAGCTTTCCAAAGCCCCTGACTGTTCAGGAGGAGGAATACTATCTGCAAAAGAGCGCAGAAGGAGATCTGGAGGCCCGCAACATTCTCATCGAGCGTAATTTGCGTCTTGTGGCTCACATTATGAAGAAGTATTACACCCAAACCTCGGACCAGGAGGACCTGATCTCTATTGGCACCATCGGGCTTATCAAAGGTGTTACCACATTTTCCCCGGACAAAGGGGTGCGGCTGGCAACCTATGCCGCCAGATGTGTGGAAAATGCTTACACATCTCGGATGCGTTTATGAACGGGACACCCCGTCC
>CAYVSU010000114.1:0-3496 GCA_964454215.1 uncultured Oscillospiraceae bacterium
TTCCGGCAACTATTCCTTCTATATGGACGAAAAGCAGGCCCGCTTTGATCTGCAGCTGAAGCAGTATGAGCAGGAGCAGGCAAAACTGAAGCAACTTGGCTTCACTGTGGAGCGAATGAAGGGCTGGGGCATTAACAACCGGACTCTTTACCGCCGCGCTATGTCCATTCAGCACCGGATGGAACGGATCAAGAAAACAGAAAAACCCAAAACGGAAAAGACAATGCGTGCCGCTTTCGGGGAAAAGTCCTTTTCCGGTGATGTGGTATTCAAAATGAAAAATGTGTCCAAATCCTTTGGAGATCGGACACTGTTCTCGGATATCAATCTCTTGGTTGAGGGTGGCGAGCGGATTGCCCTTTTAGGCGATAACGGCACAGGAAAGACCACATTTATCAAGTGCTTGCTGGGTGATGAAGATTGTGCTGGCAAGATCCAATTCGGACCAACGGTGAAGTGGGGATATTTGCCCCAGATCATTCATTTCAAAAATCCGGAGCGGACGCTCTATGATACAATGCTCTATGAAAAGAATTGTACCCCACAAACGGCTCGTGACCGCCTGGGCGCATTTTTGTTTCAGGGTGAAGATGTGTTCAAGCAAGTCAAGAACCTTTCGGGAGGCGAGCAGAGCCGCCTGCGGCTCTGTATGCTGATGGACGAAAAGATCAATCTTTTGATCCTAGACGAGCCTACAAACCATCTGGATATTGCCTCCCGGGAATGGGTGGAAGCAGCCATTGAGGAATTTGATGGTGTGCTGCTGTTTATCTCCCACGACCGATACTTTATTGAAAAGTTTGCGGAGCGGATCTGGCTTTTGGAGGACGGCACTATCCGGGATTTCAAATGCGGCTATAGTAAGTATCGCTCGATATTGGAGCATGAAGCGGCTGGGAAGATGCCGGTGGCTTCCGCACCGAAGCCAAAGAAAGAAAAACCCAAGGGCGGTACCAAGGAGCAGGATAAGCTGATCCGCCGTCTGGAGCGAGAGATCGAAAAGCAGGAGCAGCTTTTGGCGGAATATGATGCCAAGATCGAAGCTGCAGCTGCTGACTATCAGGAGCTAACAAGATTGCTTGCGGAAAAGGAAGAGGCAGATATGCTGCTGATAGATCTGATGGAACAATGGGAGGCTGCGCAGGAATGACGGTATACAACAAATTGATCCGGGACAAGATCCCGCAGATCATTGAATCCAACGGTGAAATACCGAACGTACGGATCTTATCTGATGAAGAATACGTTCTGCATTTGGAGAAAAAACTGGATGAAGAAGTAGGGGAGTACCATCAGGATAAAAATGCCGAAGAATTGGCGGACATTCTGGAGGTTGTATATGCCCTAGCTGAGTCTATCGGATGCTCCCGTAAAGAACTGTTGGACATCTATCAGCGCAAGCACGATGCCAGGGGCGGCTTCTCTATGCGGTATTTTCTGCTTTCTAAGGACTGACTGTTGACAGTGGCACCAGTAGATATTATACTTATTTTAGATACTATCTTATTTTGATCAGAAATCGGAGGTATAGGTTATGACTTCTTTCGAATCGGAACGCAAAAAACTCGCGAAGGATGTAACATCTGCCGAAGAGGCATTGCGACACGCAGAAAAGGTTGCTGCCGATCATAAAGAAAACACCGGGCCAAAGGGAACAAAGATTAAATTCGCGTTGGTGATTCTGTGCCTGATTCTGGTGGTTGTCGCTGTTTCAATATTGACTGTCAAACAGGGATCGGTTATGGCTTCCGTTTCTAACTGGCTTACCGAGAAAGTGTATGCGCCTGAAGCGGAAAATGATTTCTGGTTGTCGTCCATTCGGGAGACGATGGAGGAGACTCCCGGAGTTATGGAGCAGCTTGTCGTATATGGAATTGCGGCTGTAATCTGTATATTCCTTGCGACCGTGGTTGCCGGTTTTGGTGCGCTTGTCCTCAGCGTAGTCGGCTTTTTCGTTGGATTCTTTATCTGCGGCAGCGGACTGTATGATATGGCGTATTTGTGCATTGTGATTTCCGGCGGTTTTGCAGTATTGAAGGTTTTTTTAAGAATCAAGCGTTACAGCTACGAATTGAGGAAAGAGCGTCAGCATATACAGGAGAAGCTGGATGCCGTTGCATCTGCCGAAAAGAATCTTAAAAATGCAAAACGGAAGCTGAACACATTGGAAACTAAGCATGCAGAGATGGATGCTTTGTACACGCAGGCGCTGCAGCAAAAGGATCACGCACTGATGGAACGGGCAGCGAATATGGGCTACGAAAAAGCGGTATCCTATCTCCAAAAGGAACAAGCGAAAAAGCAGGCTGCCGAAGCAAAACAGCTCTATGAAAGAGCAACCGAATCGGATACGATCAATGTGGAACTGATGGAGCAGGCGGCAGAGCTGGGTGACCCGCTGGCGAATCTGTACATTGCCAAGCAGATTATGGAAGAAGCGACATCCGGAGCTTATACCGCTAATGAACGGGAGAATGAGATGCGCCGTGCGGCAGATTATCTGCATGTGGCAGCTTGTGCAAATAACCGAGAGGCGGAACTTTTGGAGCTTGCCTGTCAGATCCAATTTGAGTCCAATAGTCTTTCTGGGTGGAAATCGATCCTTGCCAAACTGCGACAGTTGAAGAAATCGACGGATTTGTCTTCTGAACATCTGGAACTTTGCGATGATTTGATCCGCGCTGTAGTTCCAATCATCGATAATATGGAAGAGAAGAATACGAATTCGTATCGCTCAGAGCCCAAGGTGAAAAATACATACTGCGCGTTCTGCAACAGCGGTATCTGCACGAAGCTTTCCACAGGCAGCTACCTCGCCCACTGCGATTATATGAATGATCCTGGTCAATGTTCAACTTCATTGATGAATAAAGCCCTGCGCTTTGAGTTTGTGTAATCATTTCTTAGGAGTGTTATAATAATGTGTTGGTGTAACGGAAACCTTTGAACTGACCGCTCTAACTACAAAAGCGTTACCTAAGTTTGAGATGATCCGAGTTTACATCACTTTTGTGAGTCTTGCGTAACAAATTATTAATCAGAGCCATTTGTTCAGGATTCTTCCTGCTGACAAATGGCTCTGTTTTTCTACCTTTTTGCATATAGCTGCTCAAGGTTATGCGCAGTGAGCAAGTCGTATAGTAACGCTTTTTTCACACAAAGGATGCGGTATTCGTTACTTGATGCTTGCATTCAATTCGTTATTATGGTATAGTGTTTGTAAATATAATGGTAAAATATTTGTATAAATGGGGGCTGTAACAATGGAAGCGATACTGCGTCTTGTACAAGCAAATCAAATAACCGACTATGATCTCTCCTCCCTGCGTACCCCCATCCGTGAGGGAGTGTTTTTTGCGTCTGAAAACAAAGATGGCTGGCAGTATCAGTGCGGCGGTAACACGGGCAATCTAACGGTTGGTCAGGTGATCGTCATTGATCCTTCGCAGCAGATGGCAGCCCTTGTTTTAGAGAAAATCCCGGAAAATCCTCGGCA
>CAYVSU010000115.1:0-3484 GCA_964454215.1 uncultured Oscillospiraceae bacterium
TATCCTACACTAGGGGGTGTTTTGTCTATTGTCCGTTTTTACTGGTTCTGTTCAAAATGCGGCGGGGTTTCTATTCTTTGCATAGCACGTACTAATTTGGCGAACCAAAAACACGAACAAATTCCGAGAAATAATCCATAATTTCCTCTTTCGAATAATCCCCGTTTTTGGATAAGACGATTATAGGATACGAATCCGTCTTTTCATAGTATATATAAATCATGAGCAGTCCCTTCTCGGGATCAAATGCATATGCGCCGCCATCCGGTATGCCTATGCCTTGGTGGCTGCCTATCAGCATTGTATAATTTACATAATACGGAACGCCCATGAGTTCTTTTTTGCGGGTCGACTCTGTCCCTTCAGGCGGCAGATACGACCATTTTATATCACCATCCAGATCGATGTTCAATTTGATTCTATCGTCTTCAATATATCCGCTTACAACAGCAGTAACTGCTTTTGTCGTATCGTCTTGTATGTACTGTCCGCTCATTTCAATGTAAAAATTGTCTGTTTTATCATTTACGTTTACAAATATGACCGCAGCCACCGCCACAATGACAACAATCAGAAAAATCGCAAAATAACGTTTTCGCATTTGATACCACCTCTCAAAATATACCAAGACGAAATTACGGTCTGCCGACGGTCAGCGAGTGGATCACCTGGTCTGTATTTACCGGATCCAAGAACAAATATTCAACCTCCCAAATGGTTTCATCAAATAAGCCATTCGGATTATAGCAAAACTGTTCAGCCGCCTTTAATTTAAGCCATTCGCCATCATCGTAATGCTCAGTATACTGAATTTCATGATCACTTTCATCGAAGATTGAATCGTACGCACTAACCCCATTCACTGTCGTAAGATAAGTATAGGTAACCGAATAGTACATACTAACATATTCAACACTGGCACTAGATACCCATTCATCATCTCCAACGTTGCAAACTTGCATATATTTTACACTCCACACTGAACCTGCTTCAAAATCCATCGAATCCGAGTCTTCTGGTTCTGGAATAGGATAAGATATTAGAGCAGAGATAGTATCTAGATAGAGAAAATCTTCAACTGCAGATGTAGCTACAGCAACTACCGAATGCATCAATTTTTCAAACTTCGTGCCAGTAAAATCGTTAATTAAGTCAATTTCCACCCTCGCTGCTAAACCATTATCATAAGAACCGGTAACTGTTAGATACCGCATATTATATACTGTTCCATTATATGTATATGAGAAATATGGAACATCATCCCCCTCCCACACGTGGGGCGGCAGGGTGATCACCCGGGAATTATTGCCCGGGCTGGTTTGATTTTGGGTGTCCTCTTCGCCGCTGATGACCACAATATAAGATCCGTCCGGATCCAGTCCCATTGCAGAGAAATCCGTGCTGAGTTGCCGCTCCAAGCTTTGATACGTACTGGAGTTAAGGTCGTATGCTGCATAACCGGCAGCGTACAGCTCTGCTATGGTTTCCTGCTTCAGCTGATCCTGCGGATCCTCGCTTACAGTACGGGAATAAGTGGACGCGTCGGCGGTGGATGCAGCACTCAGAGCCGCAGATTTGGCGTGATAATCATTCAGAATCGACTCAATGGTCGGTGTTGCTTCGGTATCTCCCCCTGTTGTTTCTTCAGAATTGACAGCCGTTACAGGGAAGGTTGCCAAAAATAACATAGTAAAGCACAGAAAAATGCCAAGAATCCGTTTTAATATAGAAAATTCTCCGTTTACAAAGTAGTGATTCAATACATGCTTTGTAAGCGCACAGCGGGGCGGTCAGAAACGCCTGACTGTGCGCGCCGGATCGATACCCTCCCGTGGATACCTCACACAAGGATGGTGCGTGGCGTATTCGATTACTTCTTGCGTATGCGTCATACGGCCATCCTCCTTTTTATAGAAAACGCCCTCGTCTGATAGGTAAAAGTTCTGCCGTGGTTTATCCAAAATCCCCGTAGAATTCTGAAAAGTATTCCTGCATTTCCTCCAGCGTGTAATCACCGTTCACCGAACCGTAAATTATATGATATGGTTCATGGAGCCAACGAATAGCAATTATCTTCTGATCCAAAGACAGCGCAAAGTCACCAAAGTCAATCTGCTCGCTCTGCTTGTTATAAAAATAGCAAGGCGCAATAATGTACGGTACATCCAGGACTGTGCTAATGGTTCCCGGATCAGTGGAATTAAAGAATGCCCACACATTATTTTCCGGCGCAGAAAAAGCCGCAACAACTTCATCCTCGTAGATCTCTGCTTTTAGCGTAAAGGTAATTGGTTGCTTTTCACCCGTTCTGCCGTCGATAAAGGTTCCGGAAAACGACATATCTACTGTTTCATATTCAGGCGATGAGCGAATAATATCAAAGCACCACCATGCCGCAACAAAGGAAGCAATGGCAATTATTATCACTAATGCATATTTCTTCATATAATCCATTTTCATATAACCTACCATATATTACGGCTGATAATTCGTGGGCTCCAGCCATCTTTCGTGTGTAATAGTTTCTTTGTAAGCGCACAGCGGGGCGGTCAAAAACGCCTGACTGTGCGCGCCGGATCGATACCCTCCCGTGGATACCTCACACAAGGATGGTGCGTGGCGTATTCGATTACTTCTTGGGTATGCGTCATACTGCCATCCTCCTTTTTATAGGAAGAACGTCTTTGTCTAGCAGGCAAAGGCGTTCCTCTTGTAGACATTTTACCATATGCAGCCAATTCCTGTCAAGAAAAACGTGTATGGAAATTATGAACTTTTTGTAACAGCTCACGGCACCTTTTTCCCTTTGGAAAAATTCACAAACAGGCTATGATTTTTTTATTTTCTATGCTATAATGGGTAAAATTGGTGTGGTATGCCACTTTTGAAATTTACGATTCGACAAGGATGACAATTATGGGATTGATTACCAAGTTTTTCGGCACCCGCTCCCAGCGGGAACTGAAAAAGATCCAGCCCACCGTGGATCAGATCCTGGCGCTGGAGGAAGAATACAAGAACCTGTCTGAAGCGGCGCTGAAGGCAAAAACTGCTGAGTTTAAGCAGCGGCTCTCTCAGGGCGAAAGTCTGGACGATCTGCTGCCGGAAGCATTTGCGGCAGCTCGGGAAGCCTGTGACCGGGTGTTGGGTATGCGTCCCTACCCCGTACAGCTCATCGGCGGCATCATTCTGCATCAGGGCCGCATCGCTGAAATGAAAACCGGCGAAGGCAAGACCCTGGTTGCCGTTCTTCCCTGCTACCTCAACGCCCTGACCGGCGACGGTGTCCACGTGGTCACCGTCAACGACTACCTTGCCAAGCGTGACTCCGAGTGGATGGGCAAGGTCCACCGGTATATGGGTCTTTCCGTTGGTTTGATCATTCCCGGTATGACCCCCGCTGAGCGAAAGGTCAGCTATGCCGCTGATATCACCTACTGCACCAACAACGAGCTGGGCTTCGACTACCTCCGGGACAATATGG
>CAYVSU010000116.1:0-3157 GCA_964454215.1 uncultured Oscillospiraceae bacterium
GGTTCTCAACGGAAGTGATGGTATCGCCCACCTGAGTATCGGCCACGGTTTTGATGGAGGCGGTGATATAGCCCACCTCACCGGCACCCAAAGCATCCCGGCTCTGCAGACCCATAGGGCTCATAGTGCCCACTTCCACCACTTTATAGACCGCGCCGGTGGCCATCATTTTGATATCCATACCGGGTCTTACCGTGCCCTGTTTGATGCGGGTGTAGACGATGACACCCCGGTAACTGTCATACACGCTGTCAAAGATCAGCGCCTGCAGCGGCGCATTGCGATCGCCCTTGGGCGCGGGAACATCTTTGACGATCATTTCCAGTACGGAATGAATGTTGATGCCGTTTTTTGCGGAAATTTCCGGAGAATCCTCTGCCGGAATACCGATAATGTCCTCGATTTCCGCCTTCACTTCCACGGGACGGGCGGAAGGCAGGTCGATCTTGTTGATGACGGGCAGGACTTCCAGTCCGGCATCGATGGCCAGATAGGTGTTTGCGAGGGTCTGTGCTTCCACGCCCTGAGATGCGTCCACTACCAGCACCGCGCCTTCGCAGGCGGCAAGGGAACGGGAGACTTCGTAGTTAAAGTCCACGTGACCCGGGGTGTCGATCAGGTTCAGAGCATAGGTTTCTCCGTCGCCAGCGGTATATGTCAGAGTAGCGGCAGTGGCTTTGATGGTGATGCCCCGCTCCTGCTCCAGGTCCATAGAATCCAGAATCTGCTCCGCCCGGTGACGCTGTTCAATGGCGTTGCACTCTTCCAGCAGGCGGTCAGCCAGGGTGGACTTGCCGTGGTCAATATGGGCAATGATGGAAAAATTTCTGATTTTGGAAAGTTCGGTCATAGTACACCTCTGTATGTATTCGGCAAAGCTCCGTTGGTCTTCATTTGCCGATGCTCTTTCAATTTATGATTATACCGAATATTTTACAAAAAGTAAACTGTATGTTTTCGGCAAAATACGGGGAAACTGTGATGGAGCTGCAGAAAAAAACGCCGAATGGCGGTGTTTTTGAAAAAAATTCACGAAAAACCCTTGTCAAAGGAAGAAAATCGCTATATAGTCTAACAGCCAGAAAAAACCACTGTTAAGATAAAGAGGGGCGAAATCAATTGAGTAATACAAACAAGCCTGCAAAGAACCCTGAAGAAATTCAGGCTGCACTGCAAAGTCTGATCGCACAGGGTCAGAAGGAAGGTATGATCCGTGCAACGGAGCTGAACGCACAGCTGGAAAAGTTGGACCTTACGGCTGAAAAAATTGAAGAGATCTACGACCGATTTGAAGCTATGAATATTCAAATCATCGGCGGTGAGCTGGATCTGGATTTGGATGATCCGGTAGATCTGGTGGACGATCTGGACGATGTGATCGATCTGGCCGGATTGGAAGAGGAAGATCTGGTGGATCCTGTGGATCTGGCAGCAGAATACAATCTGGATGATCCGGTGCGTATGTATCTGAAGGAGATCGGTCAGGTGAAGCTGCTTTCCGCAGAGGAAGAGGTGGAGCTTGCCAAACAGGTGTCTGAGGGCAGCCAGGAAGCGAAAAATAAACTGACAGAGGCCAATTTGCGCCTCGTTGTGTCCATTGCGAAAAAATATTCCGGCCGTGGCCTGCATATTTTGGATCTGATCCAGGAGGGTAACACCGGCCTGATCCGCGCTGTGGACAAATTTGACTGGACAAAGGGAAACAAATTCTCTACATATGCCACCTGGTGGATCCGGCAGGCCATCACCCGCGCCATTGCCGATCAGGCACGGACCATCCGTGTGCCGGTGCATATGGTGGAGGTCATCAATAAGGCCACCCGCTGCAACCGAAAGCTGGTACAGGAATTGGGCAGAGAGCCCACTGTGGAAGAGATCGCCGCAGAACTGGATCTGCCGGTAGAAAAGATCATCGAGGCAAACCGCACCGCGGCGGATACCCTTTCCCTGGATACCCCTGTTGGTGACGAGGAAGATACCTCCATTGGCTCCTTTGTGGAAGACGATCGGACACCCGGTCCTGCCGATGCCACGTCCAATGCCCTCCTTGCCGAGGCACTGAAGGAAATTCTGGATACGCTGACAGAGCGGGAAGCTGATGTTCTGCGGATGCGTTTCGGTATGTATGACGGCAGAACCCATACTTTGGAAGAGGTGGGTCAGATATTTGGCGTTACCCGGGAACGGATCCGCCAGATCGAAAATAAGGCGATCCGCAAGCTGCGCCACCCCAGCCGCGCCAAGAAGATCAAAGACTTCTACTGCTAAGAAAAAGCACCCCGGTTGGGGTGCTTTTTAATGTATAGTTATTACTGCCTATCAGTTTTTCCTTTATACATAGTAGGGGTTTGGTTTTGCAAGCAATGCGATTAAATCAATAATCCAACCAATACAGAACAATCCACCTGTAAACAAATAAACAATACCCATACCGGCTTTGCCTTCGTAGAACTTATGTGCTCCAAAGAAGCCCAAGAAAAGGCAAAGGAAGAAAGCAACCCATTTGTTCTTGGCACAGCCAACATGTCTAACACCAACAGAGTTCCTGTTCGTATTTACGTTGGTATTTGTACTGGAATTACTATTATTGATTACAATGTTAGGTTGTTCAGGCTGTTTTATTTCCTCAACCTGACAGCCACACAGAGTGCAGATAACTGCTGCTTCGGGGATTTTTCCACCACAGTGTTTGCAGAATTTTGTTTTCTGCTCAGAATCCTGTATGGGTTGGCTTTGGGCTTGTGTTGTGTTTTCCATAGGTAATACCTCCACTTCTGTATTTATATTGTATTACAATATAATATCTAATTGTAGTATATTCCAGGGGCTTTTGTCAATCTATAATTAATGTAGATTGTGAGGTGTTCCTGTGAAAAACGAACCTTTAAGGATAAAAAAACGGAGTGAGGATGGCAGTAAAGTCATTACAGTACGAATTCGCGAAGAAACACTTGTGGCGCTGGATAAACTTGCCGGAGAAGTAAATTACTCCAGAAACGAATTGATCAACCTGTTATTGATACACGGTCTTGAAAATATCGTCATTGAATAAAACATCGTAGTACAGGGGGCAGGTTTATTATCCCCCCAAAAAAACAAAGACTTTTATTGCCGATAAAAAGCACCTCGTCCGGGCAATGTCACTAAGTTAAGAAAA
>CAYVSU010000117.1:0-3079 GCA_964454215.1 uncultured Oscillospiraceae bacterium
AGATGCGGGCCATCCTGGACGAAGCCACCGACCCCTGGGGCATCAAGGTCAACCGGGTGGAGCTGAAGAATATTCTGCCTCCCGCTGACATCCAGAGCTCTATGGAAAAGCAGATGAAGGCCGAACGTGACCGTCGTCAGGCGATCCTGCAGGCCGAGGGTCAGAAAAAGTCCGCCATTCTGATCGCAGAAGGCGAGCGGGAAGCCGCCATTCTCCGTGCTGACGCAGAAAAGCAGGCTGCGATCCTGAAGGCCGAAGCGGAACAGCAGGCTGCGATCCTGAAGGCCGACGGTGAAGCCCAGGCGATCCTGGCGGTCCAGAAGGCAATGGCAGATTCTCTGGAGCTGTTGAACGAAAAAGCCCCCAATGATTCCGTCTTGAAGCTGAAGTCCATTGAGGCAATGCAGAAAATTGCTGACGGCAAGGCCACCAAGATCATCATTCCCTCTGAAATGCAGGGCTATGTGGGTCTGGCAAACGGCATCGTCGAAGGCGTGAAGAACTAAAACCAACTGTCATTGTGAGGTCTTATTTGATCTCCGGCAATCTCCCGGCGCGGAGGCCGACAGATTGTACCGGAAGCTTCCCACGGCGGCTTTGCTGCCTCGGAATGACAGGGAGTGGACATTTGAAAGGAGTAAATGATGGCAAGAAAAGAGGACCGTTTTATCAAAACGGTTGTGGACGGCGGCGGATTTTCCGATAATTATATGGCTGTTTATGTGGATAAGCAGACCGGCGTAAATTACCTGTTCAGCTCCAGCGGCAATGCCGGCGGTATGTGTGTGCTGGTAGACCGGGAGGGAAAACCCATCGTCACCCCTGTTCCCCGGGAGGAATAATATATGAAGCGAAGCACAGCAAAAAGAGTGATCCTTATATTGGATCTTCTGATGATCGTGATCGCGGCGCTTCTGGGGCATCATGGCGAAAGAGGCTGGGCGGTGATCTGCATCATAGTTTTTTCCTGCGTTGTGTTAGGCGTAAGGTCTGTACTATGCTGTAAAAAATGTGGTCGCCCCCCACGCTCATGGCTGGCCACTTTCTGCCCTTATTGCGGCGAGCCGCTGGACGATTAAAAAACAGGTCACACCGAAAAACGCAATCCGAAAGGGCCGCCCACCGGGCGGCCCTTTTTGCTGATAATGGGATGCAGATTTCCGTTTTGCGAAGCAAAAAAGAAGTGTCATTGCGAGGATCCGCTCAAATGCGACGATGTAGTGACCAAAGAAGCCTGCGGCGCAGTCTCCAGATATGCACTTCGTTTCGGGAAACGGAATGGCTACGGAACGAAAGCCCCTCGCAATGACATACCGGAATTGCGGCACATTGCCACAACTGCTCACACAATCGCAGCTTCCTATCTCAGGCTGCCGAGCAATCCCAGAATTTTGCAGCTATGCTCCCGCTTGCGCTGGGCCAGCTCCTCATATGCGCAGCCGTATTCCCGGTCCGCACTGAGGTCATCGTATGCGGCTGCCATCGAAAGAGCGCTGCCGTAACACTTCCTTAGCGTCAGTGCCGCCGGTTCCAGTACCGGTTTAACGGGCGGCAGCGTGTTTATCGGTTGCTCTTGCAGAAAGGCAATGCCCCGCAGACAAGCCATATCCTGCCGGGTCTGCTCCGCCATTCTGGTGAGCACCGGGCTGTGCTCCGGCAGTTGCCGGGCCAACCGCTGATAGGCACTAAAGGCCGTGTTCTCCTGCAGCATAAGTCCCTGCAGATGCCTGCGCTTGGGGATCTCCGTCTCACCCTGTACCCGCTGCCAGACTGCTGCCGCCACTTTGGGATCGATTTTATCCATTTTTATCGCTCCTTTCGTGACATAATATGCCAAAAATACCAGGATGTGAATTTTTTTCATTTACCCCCTTTCTTTTTTCGTTCATTTGTGCTATAATATTAAAAATAAAATGTTTAGGAGGCGTTATTATGCCCAGAACCAGTGATAAAGCTCAGCGGATCTTGGAATATGTGAATACCTTTGTGCAGGAAAATGGCTATGCCCCTTCTGTGCGGGAAATCGGCGCGGCAGTGGGGCTGCGTTCCACCGCGTCTGTCAGCTATCATATTCAGGCGCTGCAGGAAAAGGGGCTTTTGCTCTCTCCCGGTGCCAAGGGCCGGAAGCGCTCCATCGTTACGAATGTGCGGCCCGGGCAGATCCCGGTGGTGGGTGTGGTTACGGCAGGCCTCCCTATTTTAGCGGTGGAGAACCAGGAAGGTACTATGTGCTGGGATGGCGATCCCAGTTGCTTTGCTCTGCGGGTCCGGGGCGACAGTATGATCAATGCCGGCATTTTAAGCGGCGACAAGGTGGTGGTTCGCCCCCAGCAGACCGCAAATGACGGTCAGATCGTGGTGGCCCGGATCGGCGACGAAGCAACTGTCAAGCGTCTGTGGCGCAGAAACGGCGAGGTTTGGCTTCTGCCGGAAAACGAAAACTACGAACCCATCGACGGCTCTGAGGCAGAGATCATCGGCCTTGTCAAGGCAGTCGTCAGAGAATATTAAGCGGTATCTCACACGGGGCGCACGGCTGTGCGCCCCGTGTCTTTTCTCTTTGTTGGCTAAGCACTTCGTCTTTTGGGCAAATAATACGGAGAACAGCGAAATTTTTTTGAAAAATATTTGCTTTTTTGCTTGTTGCGTGCTATACTATATGCGCGTTAATAGAGAATGTTCAAAAATGCAAAAATTTAGGTGAAAAATACAACACCTGCAAAAGAATGAAAGGGGTATATACCAATGTCTCACAAGTATGTTTACCTGTTTACCGAAGGTAACGGTTCTATGCGTGAATTGCTGGGCGGCAAGGGCGCAAACCTGGCTGAAATGACCAACATCGGCCTTCCTGTTCCTCAGGGCTTCACCATCTCCACCGAAGCCTGCACCCAGTACTATGAAGACGGCCAGAAAATCAACGATGATATCCAGGCCGAGATCATGGCGTATGTCGAAAAGCTGGAAGCCATCACCGGCAAGAAGTTCGGTGACAAGGAGAATCCTCTGCTGGTCTCCGTCCGCTCCGGCGCCCGCGCCTCCATGCCCGGCATGATGGACACCATCCTGAACCTGGGCC
>CAYVSU010000118.1:0-3013 GCA_964454215.1 uncultured Oscillospiraceae bacterium
TTGTGCACGCGCAGGTGATCGGTCAGCTCGTTGATGCGGGCAGTCAGGATAGCGACCTGAACCTCGGGGGAACCGGTATCGCCTTCGTGAGTTGCGTTGTCCAGGATGACCTGGGTCTTCTTTTCCTTCTGAATCATTGTGTTTACCACCTTTTTTAAATTTACCTCGCGCCAAGTAGAGGGTCGGTGTCTTCCCAAAACTGAGCTGCGGGCATAGTAATTCCGTCTGGCCATAGCCAGCCCGAATATCTTACCATAAGTTTTCCCAAAAGTAAAGGGAAAATTTCACAAAATACAAACTTTTTATGCAAAAAATTATCTCAAAAGCTTGCACGTTTCTGTGGCATCCTGTTGGATCTGCTCTTTCAGATCTTCCAAAGTATCAAATTTTTTCTCTGGGCGAAGAAATTTATAAAATTTCAAGGTCAGTTTTTTGCCATACAGGTCGCCGTCAAAGTCCAAAATCCAGGGCTCCACCGTCACCCCTTGTCCACTGACGGTGGGGCGCGTACCCACATTGGTCACCGCCGGATATACCTTTCCATCCACAACAGCCCGGCAGGCGTAAACACCAAATTTTGGCACCACAAGACCGTTGGGCAGGTGCAAATTTGCCGTGGGAATTCCCAGTGTCCGACCCAATTTCTGCCCGGAAACCACCGTTTCCGTCAAAATATGGGGATGCCCCAAATACTTTGCTGCCGTCTCCATATCTCCCGCCTCGATCAGGCCGCGAATGTGGGTGGATGAGATCACCACACCGGCCAGCCTTTGCTGAGGAATGACCGAGCAGGGAAGACCTGCGTCGCTGCAAGCTGCCTTCAGCTTTTCAGCAGTACCCTGGCCCCGGTAACCAAATCGAAAATCATCGCCCACCACCAAGCCGGCGGCAAGATACTCCGTTGTCAACAGCTTGAAGAAATCCTGCCAGGGCATTTTCATCAGATCTTCGTCGAATGGCAGACAAATAACGGTATCGATCCCCTGCTTTTTCAGCAGCCGCTCCCGATCCGCTTGGGTGTTGATCAGCGCCGGCGTGTTGCCCAGCACCAGCGTATCCGGATGGCCGGCAAACGTCACCACGCCGGCCCGGCAGCCATATTCAGTTGCCAGCGCCCGGCTTTCACGCAGCAGTGCCTGGTGTCCCAGATGCACCCCATCAAAAAATCCCAGGGCATAGATCGTTCTTTCTTTCATAACGCTCCTTTTGGAAAATCAAACCGCAAAAAAGCTCTTAATGGTTGACATAACACCACACTCAACTTTACTCAAGGCGAGAAATTCTCCGTTTCTGCTGTAAGAGCGGTAAGTGCCATCAGCGAGTCCGACAGAAAACGCGTTGCCGTTACGGCAGCGCAGCTCCTGCTTTTCCGTCAGTATCACCTTCTCAAAATTGAGAAACATCGAGTCCACCGGCCGCAAATACTGTAACGGATCCTCCGTTGCCAGTAATTCCTGTAAAGGAACAGCCTCGCCAATGGTATATTCTCCCGCGCTGACTCGCCGCAGAGCCGCCATACAGCCGCCGCAACCCAGCGCCGCACCAATGTCCTTGCACAAGGTGCGGATATAGGTACCTTTGGAGCATCGGACCCGCAGCCTCGCTTCGTTTCCGGAAAAGTGAAGGCATTCCAGTTCAAAAACGGTGATGTTTCTTGGCTGCCGCTCCACTGTTTTTCCTTTTCGGGCAAGGTCCACCAGCTTTTGTCCATTCATTTTCAGTGCGGAGTACATCGGCGGAATTTGTTGGATTTCTCCCCGGAATTGGGGCAAAACACTGAGAAAGTCTGCCTCAGAAACAGTGACCTCCCGCTGCTCCAGCACCGTGCCGGTGGTATCCTCCGTGTCGGTGATGATGCCTAACCGCAATGTCGCCTCGTAGGTTTTTTCCGCATGCTCAAAAAATTCCACAGCCCGGGTGGCTCTATCCACAAACACCGGCAGAACACCGGTGGCCATTGGATCCAGCGTACCGCCGTGGCCAATGCGCCGGGTGCCATACACCCGCCGCAGCCGGGCAGTTACATCCTGGCTGGTCCAGCCCTGCGGCTTGTCCACGATCACAATTCCGTTCATTCTGCTTCCTTGTCCCCGCCGGTATCCAAAGAATTGATCAGTTTCAGCATCCGTGCGCCGTAGGTGATGCTGTCATCCAGCGCCCAAACGATCTCCGGCACACATCTGAGCCGTACATCGCTGCCCAGCTGGCGGCGCAGATAACCTGCGGCGGATTTTAATCCCCTCATAGCATCCTCCGCTTTTTCTTCCTGCAGAATGCTGACATAAACCTTTGTATACCGCAGGTCGGGGGTGGTTTCCACCCGGGTGATGGAGATCAAAGCATCTGCCACCCGGGGATCTTTTACGGAGCGCAGATTGTCTGCTAAAGACTTCTGAATCTCCTCATTGATTCGATTGATTCGATTGGATGCCATTTTGGTATCCTCCTAATTTGTATTGTTGGTCAAATCCCAATTTGACGGGAAACCGCCGCGCCGCAAAAGCGGAGCGGCGGGAGAAAGTCATCTTTTAACTTCCTGCATAGCGAAGCATTCGAAGATGTCGCCTTCCTTAATATCGTTGAACTTGGCGATGGACATACCGCACTCGTAACCGGCAGTCACTTCCTTAACTGCGTCCTTAAACCGCTGCAGAGAGCCCACTTCGCCCTCGTGGATCACGATATTGTCCCGCAGGACCCGGACCTTGGCATCCCGGGTGATCTTGCCGTCCTTGACCATACAGCCGGCAATGGTGCCGATGGCACTGACCTTGTAGGTCAGGCGCACTTCTGCGTGACCGATAACAACTTCCTCGTAGGTAGGTGCCAGCATACCCTTCATTGCCGCCTCGATCTCGTCGATGGCATCGTAAATAACCCGGTAGAACCGCATATCCACATTGGTCCGGTGGGCGCTTGCCTGAGCACCGGCATCGGGACGTACATTGAAGCCCACGATAATAGCGCCGGAGGTGGAGGCCAGCAGAATATCGGACTCGTTGATAGCGCCGAC
>CAYVSU010000119.1:0-2858 GCA_964454215.1 uncultured Oscillospiraceae bacterium
TCAAGGGTATGCAGGACAAGCAGATGGAAGTTCTGGAAGCCATCAAGATGTTCTCTGACAAGGGCCTGAAGTCCACCGGTGGTCTGTCCAACAACTCTAACGGCGCACCCAAGGATGTCCGTCCCATTATGGATTCCGCTCTGGTTGCAATGTGTATGATGCAGGGTCTGACCTCCGCTATCGTTAACCCCAACGATCGCCGCCTGATGGAGACCATCAAGTCCTGCGACATCTTCAAGAACCACGTTCTGTACTCCGACAGCTATCTGGACGCGTAATCAGGACATAGATTTCCCGAAATTGATCCGGGAGGGAGTTTGCCTCCCTCCCGGATTTTGCTTTTGACAGAAAAAGAATGGATTCTTCGGCACGCTACGCTTGCTCAGAATAACAAAGGCGGTGCATTAAATTCGCATATCCAGCCTCCGGGCTTGATATAAAAAAACAAAACAGGAGAGATAGAAAATGAAAAAACT
Source organism: uncultured Oscillospiraceae bacterium (assembly GCA_964454215.1). Classification (GTDB taxonomy): domain Bacteria; phylum Bacillota; class Clostridia; order Oscillospirales; family Oscillospiraceae; genus Faecousia. Next base: position 477 of record CAYVSU010000119.1, read on the forward strand.
GCTTTGTGTACTTTTGGTAATGACTGTTCTGTTCTCTTTTGCCGCCTGCGGCAAGGAAAAGGAGAGCAAGGTCACAATTTACATCCCCGACACTGTCACCGTTTATCAAGGCGATACAGTATATGCCACTATTACCTCTGTTTTCGAAGAAGGCTGGCAGGATAAGGAGAGCTTCACTGTTACGATGTCCGGCGATACGGATAAACTGGGCGGCTCCGGCACTACCGTTTACAGCAAGAATAAGACCGTTATGGAAGTCGGCAATGGCGCCACTATGGAGGTTTACTATAACGATAAAGGTCAGCAGGCCAAAATGGTCAATCTTTATGCGGATGGCGGCAGCCGGGAAGTGACCTATACTTACGACGATCAGGGCAGAATAGCGAGCCAAGAGGAGAAAATGTATGAAACCGCGGACGCTGAGGCGGTAACCACCACCACGAACTATACCTATGTGGACACGGAAACCGGCTACACAGCGACACAGGAAATAAACGGCTATACCACGGTGAGCACATACGATAAAAATGGCCGCCAGATTTCTCAGGTGATGTCTATGAACGGCCAGGAAATAAACCGCACGGAGGCCACCTATGATGCCGCTGGCAATCTGCTCAGCCAGATCGCCTATTACAACGGTGAAAAGCAGATGGAAATGAAGTACACCTGGAAGACGGTGGAAGTCAGTGCAGAAACTGCAGCCCGGCTGCCTCAGTTCAAGCGAGGTAACTAAGCACATATATTTATCCGTAAGGATTGATATATAACAGCGGGAGCAAGTCCCCGCGCTACATTTAAAATATCAGGAGGAATTAACAATGAGTGTATTAACCGATCTGATCTATGGCGGATCCAACGCCGTTGCCGGTTTGACCGAAGGTGCGGTCAATGCTGCAATCGAAAAGCACGGCGCAGACCATCCCATCGCATTCCCTGACACCGCCTACTTTTTCCCTACCATTTATGCCGCTACCGGCGTAAAGGTCAAGACTTTGGGTGACCTGGTTCCCTGCGTGGGCGTACTCAAGAGCCTGATTACGAATCAGGAAGATCTCGGTCAGGCACTGAATGCCGGTCTTGCCACCGCTGTTGGCGCTGAGATCCTGGAAGGCCTGAAGTGGGCCGAAAGCGGTAATCCCTATGAAAATGAAAGTGGCATCGGCTTCGTGCCCGATCCCATCATCCGCAGCTTGGGTGTTCCTCTGGTCACCGGCGATATCCCCGGCGTTGCCGTTGTTTTGGGCAAGGCCGAAAACAGCGCCGACGTTGTGAAGGTGGTCAAGGATTATCAGAGCAAGGGCATTCTGACCTTCCTGGTGGGCGACTGCATCGAGCAGGTCGCCGAGGGCGTCAAGATGGGTCTGGAGTACCGTGTTGTGCCTCTGGGTCACGATGTTACCTCCGTTATCCACGTGGTTACCGTTGCTATCCGTGCCGCACTGATTTTCGGTAATGTTCAGCCCGGCGATCTGGCTGGCCTGCTGGACTACACCAAGAACCGCGTGCCCGCATTTGTCAACACCTTTGGAGCTATTGATGCTGTTGTGGTTTCTGCCGGTGCCGGCGCCATTGCTCTGGGCTTCCCCGTTGTTGTGGATATCGACCTGGGCGACAATCAGGTTCCCGGCGCGCTGGTATCCGTTTGCGATCACAACGATACCGTTGCCACCTCTTTGGAGTTGCGGGACATCAAGATCAAGGTCACCGAACTGCCTATTCCTGTGGCGTTTGCCGCCGCCTTTGAAGGCGAAATTATCCGTAAGGCCGATATGCACAACGAGTGCTGGTCCAGCAAGAACCCCACCGCCGAGTTGGTGGTGATGAAGGAGCTTTCCGAGGTGGAGGATCACAAGATCACTATCGTCGGTCCCGATTTGGACGAAGCTGCCGAGCTGGCACTGGTTACTTATGTGGAAGTCGCTGGCAAGAAGATGCAGGTGGACTTCGAGTCCGTTATTGAGCGGAAATTCCACGCTTGGTTCAACTATATGGAGGGCGTGATGCACACCGGTCAGCGCAATCAGGTTCGTGTCCGTGTTTCCAATGCGGCTTACGAGGCTGGCCTGCGTTTGAAGGACTTCGCCGAAGTGCTGTATGTGATGGTCAAGAATGAGTTTGACGCTGTTGTTGACAAGTGCCAGGTTACCATCATCACCGATCCGGTGGAAGCCGGCAAGTTCCGTGACGAGGTGGCAATGCCCCGTTATGCCCAGCGTGATGACCGTCTGGCATCTATGACTGACGAGTCTGTTGACCGCTACTATACCTGCATCCTGTGCCAGAGCTTTGCGCCTGCCCACTGCTGCGTGGTCACCCCCGAGCGTCTGGGCCTGTGCGGCGCTGTCTCCTGGCTGGATGCCAAGGCAACCAACGAGCTGGATC
>CAYVSU010000120.1:0-2853 GCA_964454215.1 uncultured Oscillospiraceae bacterium
GGGACCCATAGCGTGCATCAGCAGGAAGTTGGAGGGGTTTGCCTTCTGACCTTCGAGGTTGGAAACCCGGGCTGCCATCGGAACAGCGGAAACGCCGGCAGAGCCAATCAACGGATTGACCTTACCCCGGGTCAGTTTGCACATAACCAAACCGCCCAGCAGACCGCCCACAGTGGACAGAATGAAGGCACAGACACCCAGAACAATGATCTTCAGGGTTTCGGCAGTCAGGAAGTTGGAGCCGACCATTGTCGCGCCTACAGCGGTGGACAGCAGAATGGTGACGATGTTCATCAGCGCGTTCTGTACTGTATCAGACAGACGGTCGGTAACACCGGTTTCCTTGAACAGGTTGCCCAGCATCAGACAGCCAATCAACGCCGCGGTATCGGGCAGCAGCAGCGCCACGAACAGGGTGACCAGAATGGGGAAAATGATTTTTTCTGCCTTGGAAACGGTCCGGGTTTGGACCATTTTGATCTTTCTCTGTTCGGGGGTAGTCAGCAGCCGCATAAAGGGAGGCTGGATCATAGGGATCAGCGCCATATAGGAGTATGCCGCCACGGCAATGCCGCCCAACAGATGGGGTGCCAGTTTAGTGGTCAGGAAAATAGCGGTGGGACCGTCCGCGCCGCCGATGATACCAATAGAAGCGGCTTCCGGACCGGTGAAGCCCAGGGCAATGGCGCCGAAGAAAGCGGCAAACACGCCCAGCTGTGCAGCAGCACCCAGCAGCAGACTCTTGGGATTGGAAAGCAGAGGACCAAAGTCGGTCATTGCACCAACGCCCATAAAGATCAGGCAGGGGTACAGGCTGGTCTTAACGCCAATGTAGAAAATGTCCAGCAGGCCACCGTCACGCATAATAGCGCCGTAGCTGTGGTAGGCTGCGTTGGCAGGATCCATAAATGCATCCCAAAGATCCTGGTGATACAGTCCCGCACTGGGAAGATTTGTTAGCAGACAGCCGAAAGCGATGCCGCACAGCAGCAGCGGCTCAAACTTCTTGACAATGGCCAGATACAGCAGCACGCAGGAGATGGCCAGCATCACCAGGTTCTGCCAGCCGCCATCGGAAGCAAATCCTGCAAACATCTTGGCAAATCCAGAGCTGTTCCACAGGTCTAAGAGAATTTCGCCAATATTAATCACTTGGAAACCTCCTTAGCCGATGACAACCAAAGCGGCGCCGGTATCAACGCTGGAGCCCTTACTGACCAACACCTGGGTAATGGTGCCATTCTTGGGAGCCAGGATCTCGTTTTCCATCTTCATTGCTTCCAGGATCACCAGCACATCACCTTCCTTAACGGCCTGACCGTTCTGAACATTGACCTTCAGAATGGTGCCGGGCATAGGAGCGGTGACGCTGTCGCCGGCGCCGGTAACAGCAGGAGCAGCAGGTGCAGAAGGAGCAACAGGTGCAGCGGGAGCGGCAGGTGCTGCGGCAGGTGCTGCGGCAGGTGCAGCAGGAGCGGCTGCGGGAGCGGGAGCGATGGCTTCGTATTCGTCCAGCAGCATTGCCTTACCGGCCTCTACCTCCACTTCGTAGGTGCGGCCGTTCAATGTAACTTTATACTTCATATCATTTGACCTCCTTGATGGAAATAAAACGCAGCTCGTTCAGGGGCTTGCCCATTTTGTCGGCAACAATGGCCATCAGCATTGCGGCAGTCTTGGGCTCCACATCGTGAAGCTTCAGTTGGCCGGCAGTGCCGGGGGCGGTGGGAGCGGGAGCGGTCTCTGGGGCGGGAGCGGGAGCGGGTGTGGGAATAGCCTTCTTTTGGGCGTTGTGGGAGAATGCCTTACCGATCAGAACTACGACCAGCAACAGCAAAATCAAACCAAAGAACACCACGGCGTAGCCAAGCAGGGCCACGATACCGGCATCTGCGATACCGATATTTTCCAGATCACTGGCCTGTGCGGCCAGCATAGCGGAAGAAAGGTTAAACATACCGGTTCCTCCTTATGCTTCAGTGATGGTGTAGGTTACTTCGTTCTCTTCCTTGGCCTTGCGCTCCTCAAAGAACTTTTCGGCCAGGTTGGGGAATGCGATGTAGGAAAGCACATCCTCGTCGGACTTGGCGACACCTTCCAGCTTCTTGCGGGTGTCATCCACAATAGGAGCAAGGGAATCTGCATAGCGGCCGCTGATGGGCTGCTCGCCGCCAAGGATCATCTTTTGGATCTCAGGGTCAATGGGTGCGGGGGTACGGCCGTACTCACCGCGGCAGTAAGCCTTGATCTCCTTGGAGACCTTCTTGTAGCGCTCGCCCTGCAGCACATTGGTAACAGCCTGCACGCCCACCATCTGAGAAGTGGGGGTGACCAGAGGAGGATAGCCCATATCCTTACGGACCTTGGGAGTCTCCAGCAGAGCCTCGTCGAACTTATCCAGGGCGTTCATCTGCTTCAGCTGAGAAAGCAGGTTGGAGAGCATACCGCCGGGGATCTGATAAGTCAGGCACTGGGTATCGGTTGCCATAGACTTGGGCATCAGTGTGCCGTCAGCCAGGAATTCATCCCGAACGCCCTTAAAGTAGTCGGCCATCTTCTTGGTGCACTTGTCGTCCAGATCTACTTCATAGCCCAGCTGACGCAGTGCGTAAGCCATCGTCTCGGTAGCGGGCTGGCTGGTGCCGCCGGAGAAGGGAGAAATGGCGGTGTCGATGATGTCCACGCCGGCTTCCACAGCCTTCAGGTAGGTCATGAAGGCAAGGCCCGTGGTGGAGTGGGTGTGCAGGTCAACAGGCAGATCCACAGCGTCCTTGATGGCGGAAACCAGATCGTAAGCCTCCTGGGGGCCCATGATGCCGGCCATGTCCTTGATGCAGATGGTGGAAGCGCCCA
>CAYVSU010000121.1:0-2803 GCA_964454215.1 uncultured Oscillospiraceae bacterium
GGAGTGCCGCAAGCTGATGACCCTGGCTAAGGCGGGTAAATATAACGGCTATCTGTTGGAGGGTATGGCTTGCCCCGGCGGATGCGTTGCCGGGGCGGGTACGCTGCTGCCGGTAGAACTGGCAGCTAATGTCGTTGGCCGCTACCAGAAGGAAGCAAATACGGAAAGTCCTTTGGAAAGTCCTTATCGGGATAAGGGACATACGCTGGATTAATATGCAAACCGGGGCGGTGTATGCCGCTCCGGTTTCATATTGCTAGGTAATCTGCAAGGCGCTCGCTATTGAAAAACAAAAGCACCTCATTGACGAACAAAAGTGTTTGTGCTATATTATTTGTGGATATAACATCTTTGGATGATATATTGGAAGTTGTATAACAAATTTTATCAAGAAATGACGGAGGGGGCTCTTCTTACAACATATCTGGATATGCTTTCCGAGCCTTCAAAAATACAAGCATACATTCCGTAACATTTGGGGGCCTAACAGTTGCGAAATGGGGGGCGGTGAAGTTGCGTGACAAAAAATAAGATTATTGCTGTTATCAATATTTTGTTGGTCTTAGCAATGGTGATCCATGTGGGCGTGAAGATGTATCTTCACGGGCAGCATCCGGAGTACAGCTCTCCTGCATATGTGGAACTGATCAATGCAGTGTATTACCTGATCCCCCTGGCTGTGATCAATGTGGCAAATTGGATTTGGCCGAAGAAACAATGATAGGTAAAACCGGAGCGGTGCAAACTGCTCCGGTTTTTGCGAAGACAAATAGTTGTTTACCTTATGAAGGCCCCCTTGCCTCCCTCTGACGAGGGAGGTGGCTGCCCGTAAGGAGAGCAGACGGAGGGAGAGAAAAACTACCCCTCAGTCGCAGCTGGCGCTGCGCCAGCTCCCCTGACAAGGGGAGCCAAGGGTGCACGCCTTTCGTAACATAAACAATCGTTTACCATAGTTGCCTATTTTAGATTTCTGTGCTAAAATCATTCCATAAGAAACGGAAGAAGGCGTATATATGGAGTGGAATGATATTTACGATGAAAACCGACAGCTTACCGGCCGCCGGCATCGCAGGGGAACCCCCTGGGGTGCGGGAGAGTATGGCCTGGTGGTCTGTGTTTGGGTTTATGACGGTGCGGGCAATATTCTGCTGACCCGCCGGGCGCCAGGCAAGTCTTTTGCCGGCACTTGGGAAAATTCCGGCGGCGCCGCGCAGGCAGGGGAGACCAGCCGCCAAGCGGTTGCACGGGAACTGTTTGAGGAGACCGGCATCCAGGCATACGAGGAGGAGTTTGAATATCTGGGCAGCACGAAAGACAGAAATTCCTTTTATGATCATTACTGTTTGCGGCGGGCGTTACCTCTGGAAAGAATCGTCCTTTTGCCGGGAGAAACAGACGCTGTTCGCTGGGCAAGTTTTGACGAAGTTCACAGCTTGATTCGGCAAAAGAAGATTTGCTCCATCATCGCCCGCCAGTTTGAACAAGAGGAACCGATGCTTCGTCAAAGGCAAACTGCACAAGAAGGCTAACAGAAATTTGGACGAGTTAACGATAAGTTTATGCTTGCAATTGAACAGCAAAATGCGATATAATGAAAAAAAGCGTTTTGGAGCATCCGGCGAAAACGCTTGTGCCGGATCAACAAAACGCTTTTTCTTTTGCATCTTAAAAGCCTGGAGGATACATTATGATCACAATGTCCAACCTGACTACCCGGAAAGGAAAAGTTCCCCTGAAGATCGCCCGGGGTCACTTCGCAACCAACCACAGCCACATCAATTATTATATTGATATTACCTGCCAGAAATTCCGGCTGTCCGACGCTAAGGAATGTGCCAGGGAGCTGGTTTCTCATTTTATCAACAACACCCCTGTGGATACCATTTTGTGCTTGGACGGCACGGCAGTGTTGGGCGCCTGTGTGGCCTCTGAGCTGACCAAGTCTGGCTTCCAGACCATCAATATGCACCAGACCATCTATGTTTTGGAGCCGGAATACAATTCCAATTCTCAGATCATTTTCCGCGATAATGTGCAGCCGATGATCCGCAACAAGCACGTTTTGATCCTGATGGCATCTGTCAGCACCGGTTTTACCGCTAAGAAAGCGGTGGAAGCCATTGGCTATTACGGTGGAAACGTCGCCGGTGTTGCTGCGATTTACCGTGCGGTGGATGAGGTAGAAGGATATCCTGTCCGCTCCATTTACAGCGTCAGCGATCTGCCTGATTATGCCAGCTATGACTATCGGGAGTGCCCACTGTGCAAGAAGGGACAGAAACTGGATGCATTGGTCAATAGCTACGGCTATTCTAAACTGTAATACATTTTGCAATGTAGAAACCCGCTCCGTTTTCGAAACGGAGCGGGTTTTTGTTGCGACAGGGCGGAAAAAGTCGTCTTTTGCCAGATGGGCGAATAAAAAACGCATAAAAATGTGCGTATAAAAAGAAAAAAACCGTTGACAAAACAACGGGTTTGCTATATAATGAGATTCCATATTGGATATTATGCCCTTTTACGCCATCATCCATTCGTGAGGTCATAATATCACAGAATATGGCGGTTGTCAAGCAGTAAGCTTACTAAAAACGACAACTGATCCACGCGTATCATAATTAGTGAAAAACACACATTGCGGCGAAAGCCGAAAGAAAGGCTGTGATGATCCATATGGCAATGGTCAAGGACGTAAAGTTCGGCAAGACCATGCGTAAGTCTTACGCGAAGTACGATGAGATCCTTCAGATCCCCAATATGCTGAAGATCCAGAAGGATTCCTACCAGTGGTTCCTGGAAGAGG
>CAYVSU010000122.1:0-2714 GCA_964454215.1 uncultured Oscillospiraceae bacterium
CTGTGGAATATTACTGCAAACTGCCTGAAGATATTGAAAACCGGGTGGTTTTCGTGGTGGATCCTATGCTGGCCACCGGTGGCAGCGCCGTTGCCGCCATTGACTTCCTGAAAAAGCACGGCTGTCAGCACATTATTATGATGAACATCATCGGCTGCCCTGAGGGTGTGGCAGCTGTGCAGAAGGCCCATCCCGATGTGGAGATCTACCTTGCCGCTATGGATGATTGCCTGAATGACCACGCCTACATTCTGCCCGGCCTGGGCGATGCCGGCGACCGGATCTTCGGTACCAAGTAAAAAGAATATACGGGTCAGCCGGTTGGCTGACCCGTATTTTTTTGCTTTCATACCCCGTTTATCGCTGATTGCCCATAAAGAACAGCGCCAGGGTGCCGGGTCCGGCATGAGAACCGATCACCGCGCCCAGATTGCCGATTATGACTTCCCGGTGTCCGCAGGTGTCGAGAACCATCTGCTTCAGCTTTTCTGCCTCTTCCAGGCAGTCGCCGTGGCAGATAAACACAGTGCTGTTATCGTAGGTGCCGCTGGTTTCCACCATTTTCTTCACCAACGCTTCCATTGCTGCCTTGCGGCCGCGGCACTTGGAAATGGTTGCCAGCTTGCCGTTATCGTCCACGCACAAGACCGGCTTAATTTTCAGCATAGTGCCCATTACTGCCGTTGCGGTGCTGACTCTGCCGCCCCGTTTCAGGAACATCAGATCGTCCACTGTAAACCAGTGGCAAAGGTGCAGTTTATTTTCTTCCACCCAAGCGGCCAGCTCCTCAAGAGAAAGGCCCGCATCCCGCATTTTGCAGGTATACCACACCAGCAGACCCTGGCCCAAAGCGGCGCAGAGGGTGTCCACCACAATAACCTTTCTTTCAGGATACTTTTCCTTCAGCTCCTGGGCAGCAATAACAGCAGACTGATAAGTAGTGGAAAGGCCGGAAGAGAAGCCCAGCACCAAAGCATCCTGGCCGGATGCCAGCACCGGCTCGATCGCAGACAGCCAGGCTTCCGGATTGACGGCAGAGGTCTGCGCATTTTCTCCGGCCCGCAGGCCGGCGTATATATCTGCCACCTGATCTACGGAATCCGGCAGATTCTCGCCCCGGAACAGCACATACAGGGGAGTAACAGTAACATCCAGCTTATTTAGCATTTCCGCAGGCAGATCGCAGGCGGAATCGGTTATGATCTTGTACGACATAGTGATACGCTCCTAATGTTTTTCTGCGGCGCTTCGCCGCAATTGCCTTTTCATTATAACGCCGGAAGGCCGCTTTGTCACCCCGCGGCAGCAAAAAACTTTCCTCCTTCTGGTAGAAACACCGCTCTACTGTCGGTAGAACTTCCTGTTCGACTGCTTTTTACCGGGTTGCAGGGATGTTGCTCCATTTACTGCTTGCAAATGTCCGCTGTATGTGGTATAATGATTCAAATTTCCCTCGTGAGGTGCCCCATATGGAAAAAACCGTTTTACAATTTGTCAATGTCAGTAAATTCTATACAACTGCCCACAATATTGTGGTTGGTTTGAACGAGGTGAGTCTTTCCTTCCACCGGGGCGAATTTGTTGCCATCACCGGCGAAAGCGGCAGCGGCAAATCCACCCTCGCCCATGTAGCTGCGGGTATTTTGCCTTACGAAAGCGGCGAACTGCTCTTTGACGGGAAGCCCACCTCCCACTTCGACGCCAAGGATTGGGAACGGCACCGCAGGGATCGGATCAGCTTTATTTCCCAAAGCTACGGTATTTTGCTCAGCGCGTCGGTTATGGAAAATGTGGTCAGCGCTCTGCGGCTTTCCGGTATGGAAAAAACGGACGCCCGCCGGGAAGCGAAGGTCATTTTACAAAAGGTGGAACTGTGGGATCTGCGGTCCCGCCGGGCTGCAAAGCTCAGCAGCGGTCAGAAGCAGCGGCTCTCCATCGCCCGGGCGCTGGCAAAACCGGCTCCCATTCTGATCGCGGACGAGCCTACGGGCAATCTGGACCCGGAAAACAGCGCAAAAGTCATAAAGCTTTTGGCGGAAGCGGCTAAGGACCGCCTTGTGTTGCTGATCACCCACGATTTCTTCGAGGCAGAGGACTATGTGACCCGCCGCATCAGCCTGAAGGACGGCAGAGTGGTAATGGACGCGCCGATGCGTGCAGCCCAGCCGCCGGAAGACTTGCCTGTCCCCGCAAGAAATAAAAAGCCTCTGAGTCTGTATGTATCAAAGCTGCAGCTGGCGGGCCGCCCGGTTTGGGGCAGTTTTGTGCTGCTGTTTTTCGCGTTGACCGCCTTTGCGGTGTTTGCTTTCTTAGGCACCTTTATCACCGCCTGGGACGATACCAACACCCGGATCTACGACAACAGCGCCTTCCGCAACGGTGACCCCACACGAATTGTCGTCCAGCGGATGGACGGGCAAACCCTGACGCAGGAAGACTATGACGCCATCGTGAACACAAAATATGTCACCGCCCTGGAAAAGCACGGCTTTATTACGGATATAAACTGTTTCTATTTGGAAGATGTCCATTACCGCATAGCCTATACGATGATCAATGTAGGTTCCAGTGTGGATCCTGTTTATGAACAGAAAGCGGAATGGTCGCCCCTGTCTTATGACACCTTTGCCAAAACGATCCCTGTCCTGCCGGACGGAAAGAAATTTGTTTCTGCCGGCCGTCTGCCGGAAAATATCTACGAAGCAGTGATCTCC
>CAYVSU010000123.1:0-2587 GCA_964454215.1 uncultured Oscillospiraceae bacterium
TGTTCTCCAGAGTGTTCAGACCTCTCTGCAGAGCAGGAGCGGTGGACTTGTAGGTAACCTGCTGACGGCCATTCTTGACGAGCTGGTTAAAAGTAGGCATTAGATTTCTCCTTTCATTCGTTCTCACCGAAGGTGGATATATTCTACGGATCATTCCGATAGAACCGAATCATTCAACCACGGCAGCCGCCGCGGCGCCCACGTCGATACCGCAGGCGTGCCCCAATTCCGCCATACCGGGAATCCAGGCACATTCGACATCATTCTGCCGGCACAGTTCCGCGATGGGTTCCGTTAGGGCAGGGTCGGCATTTTCAGCCAGATAAACATACCGAGCGCGCCCATTTTTCAGGGCTTTTTTCAGCTGTTTTGCGCCAACAACCAATTCAAACTGGGTCAAATCGGGCAAACTGCCGCACTTTGGTATTTTACAATCTTTTTTAGTGTCCATACAAAATGATATTATACTCTAATTTCAAGAAAAGTCAACAAAAATATGCAAAAATTTTTGCCGTTTTCTTTCCTCGCGGTTCGTCCTTTCTTCCACAGATAAATTTTGTGGATAATTCATAAATTTTCGAATGCAAACTCTATCAAAAGGGAGAAAATTTGACCCTCGGTACCATTTTTGTTGACACAAAATCTTGGAAATATTATACTTAAACTATCCTTAAAATAATTAGGAGGAAAGTATTATGAAGAAAATGATCGCATTCGTTATTGTTTTGGTCCTGTGTCTGAGCCTGGCCCCTATGGCCTTTGCTGCAGACGATACCTATCAGGTTCGCGGCACTTTTAACAACTGGGGTAGTGACCACGATATGTCTGATCGTGGTGATGGTGTCTACACCTTGTCCCTTCCTCTCTCGGCTGGCGAATACGAATATAAAATTGCACTCAACAAAGGCTGGGACACAAGCTACCCTTCCGGTAATGTTTGGTTTAAGCTGACCGAAGCTGCTACTGTTGTATTCGTATTTGATCCCAACACACTGTACGTTGGGCACTACGTTGAAGGCGCAAAGTATTATCTGCTTGGTAACATGAATAACTGGGGTGTCTCAGGCGCCGGCGAATTGGCCAAAGATGGGAATCTGTATGTATGGACTGGTACCTTAGACGCAGGCAATTGTGAGTTCAAGATTGCTGACACAACTGACTGGTCTGGAAGCTGGTGGCCTTATTCTTCCAACTATGTTCATTATGTTCCTGCAACCGCGGAGTATACCATTTCCTTCGACCCCGCGTTGAAGACTATCACGGTTAATGGCGATTCCGGCAGTACAGATCCTGTTTATTTTGTTGCCGGCAATACGGATCTGTGCGGCTCCGATTGGAGTGCAGCTGACGAAAATAACAAGATGACTAAACAGAATGACGGCACTTATGTCATCACTTACACTAATCTGCAGCCCCAGAAAGAGTATAAGTTCAAGATCACCGATGGCACTTGGAGCAATTCTTGGCCTACTGACGATGTCAGCTTTGCTGTTAAGGAAGCTGGCAGCGTCACGATTACATTCGACCCCACCGACCACTCTGTCAAGCTGTCCGACAATGCAATTGACTATGTTCCTTCTCTTGATGGGGATGAGGTACTGCTTGTTGCCGGTTCTGCCGGACTGTGTGGTTCTGAGTGGAGCGAAACTGACGAGAACAACAAGATGACCAAAAATAACGGTGTTTACACCATCACCTACGAAGATGTGCCCGCCGGCGCCTACGAATTCAAAGTCGTTAAGTTTAACGATTGGACTATGGCTTGGCCCACCGGCAATTACCATCTGGTCGTTGCAGACACTGCCGATGTAACCATCACTTTCAACCCCACTGACTACTCTATCTCTGTGCAGCAAGTTGTTGGCGGTGTTGTAGTGCCCGATAAGTATGTGGTTGCCGGTAACGAGGAGCTGTGCGGTTCCTACTGGGACGGCAGCGACGAAGACAATCTGATGACCGAAGTCTCCGAAGGCGTTTACAGCATCACCTATGAAGGCGTGGCCGCAGGCTACTATGAACTGAAGGTCGTTAAGAACAGCACCGAATGGATCGGCGGCTCCGACGGCAACAATGTCGGCATCACCGTTTCTGAAGATTGTGATGTTACCGTTACTTACTCTGCTTCCGGCATTGAAGTGACCGGCGACTATGTTACCGTGCACGTTCCCGGCTCTCCCACCACCGGCGACACCACCTCTTTGATCTCCGTATTTGCTGTTATGGTCCTGTCCGGCGCTCTGCTGGTAACCACTGTTTCCAGCAAGAAGAGATTCTTCTAATTCAATACTGTAAACCGGGGCAGATATCTCTGCTCCGGTTTTTTTGCGCAAAAAATCCGCCGGCCAAAAGGTCGGCGGATTTTACTTTTAGTTCAGTTCGTTTTCCACAAAGTCCTCGGTCAATCTGCTCTCGGGGGTCACACCGGGCTGATAGTCCCGGTATGCCATCAGGCCAGAGCCTGCAGGGATCAGCTTACCGATCAACACGTTCTCCTTCAAACCAACCAAGTGGTCAACCTTGCCCTTGATGGCGGCATCGGTCAGAACCTTGGTGGTTTCCTGGAAGGATGCGGCAGACAGGAAGGAAT
>CAYVSU010000124.1:0-2367 GCA_964454215.1 uncultured Oscillospiraceae bacterium
CTGGGGTAGGATCTGCGCACTGAAGGTGACGGGGGTGATGGGCGATGGCAGAATGTCCACATCCAGCCCGGAAGCAAGGAGATGCTCCGAATATTTCACATAAAATTCGTTCAGCGTTACCCAGTAATCTCCTGCGTCGCTGCCCCGCTGCAGAGCGATCTCCACGGTGTGGGAATCGGATGTCACAAAATCCCGGGGATCCACCGACGAAACGGTGAGATAGTCGCAAACGCTCCAAACCGTCAGGACCGTCAGCAAAATCAGGAAGATCCGCATGCTTGCCCGCTTGGCACCGCCGCCCTTGGCAAGGTGGACCGCCTCCCGGAGCTGCAGCCCCGGTTTTACGCCGCTGCCGGCCCGACCCTGGGGTGCAGGCTCGCCCTGGAACAGGGCCATATGAGGATGCTCTTCCTGCTCCAGCGTCTCCAGCGTCAGCACCGGGCGCTTGCCTTCTTTCAGAGCAGGTGCTTCCTGGGGCGCACCGCAGGTGATTGCTCTGCCGTCTGCCAGTTTGATGAGAATTCGGTCCTTCAGCGCCACAACAGTCACTTCCACCGGCGCCGCATCCGTTTCCTGCAGCACCCGCAGAGAAACGCTCTGGGTATCAAACCGGGCTTCTTCGTAGTCGCCGGCGTAAAGCGATCCTTCCGTGCCGGTGGAGATGCCGTCGCGCTGCCAGTTTTCCCGGTCATCGCTGACGCATCCGTCGGTCAGTGTGATGATCCGGTCGGCAAAGAAGCGGGCGATCCGCTCCTCGTGGGTGACCATGATCACCAAGCTTTCTTTGGAGATCTGCCGCAAAAGGGAGCAGATATTCATCGTGTTGCTTTCGTCCAGGTTGCCGGTGGGTTCGTCAGCAAAGATCACCCGGGGGCGTCGCGCCAACGCCCGGGCAATGGCGATCCGCTGCTGCTGGCCGCCGGAAAGCTCACCCACCTTTCGGCGAATGTAGTTGCCCATACCCACGGCTTCCAGTGCCTGCCGGATCCGCCTGACCTTTTCCCGGTGGCTCAGCTTCAAACTGTGGAGGCCTAAATAGATGTTGTAGGCCACGCTGTGCTCCGGCAGCAGGTAGTAATTCTGAAAAATGTAGCCAAAGTCCCGGTTTCTCCGGTTTTCGTATCGCCGGGTTCCGTAACGGTTTACCGAGCAATCTCCGGATGTAAGGGTGCCGTTGTCAAATTTATCCAAGCCGCCCAGAGCGTTCAAAAGGCTGGTCTTGCCGCAGCCGGAGGGGCCGAGAATGCAGACAAAGCCGGTTTCCGGCAGCTCCAGGGTCACGTCCTTCAAAACGTGGTTGGCGTTGCGGCGGTGGCGGTCGTAGGTTTTATTGAGTTTTTCTGTTTTGATCATACTGCCGCCTCCTCTTCTTCGTCAATGGCAAGGTCATCTTTCCGGGCAGATTCCGGGAATACCCGCTTGCGGATCACCTTGCCCAGCCACAGCGTTGCCAGCAAAGCAGCGGCAAGATGCACGCAGCTCAAAAGCACCATCAGACTTCCGGGCAGATACCGGACAATACTGATGATCCGCTCAACGCCTTTCTGGCAGCAAAGGAAAATACCAAGGACGGCAATGCCCTGTCCCAGCGCGGCAAAGAGCAGGATCTGCCACAATAGCGACCGCTTAGCGGTGGCGCAGGTCAGACCGATGTTGGCAAGGAGCTTGTAGTTTTCTGTTTCACCGCCGAAAAGTGCCCGCAGAACGATGATCTGCAGCACGATCACCAGGGCAAGCGCCGCGGCGCAGATGATCAGCGTTTGGATCCGCTGGTTGGCAAGGGCGGCGTCCTGGGTGGTTGCGCCCAGCCGGTAGGGGGAAAGGGCGATGTAGCCCATTGACTGCAGCTTGGCCAGCACCCGGGTGGTGTAAGCGTAGTTGGAAATGGTAACGGATACCTGTGTACCGCCGTAAGCGGGAGTGATCTTGTCAAAATCCGCCTGGGAGACCTGCAGAGCCTTGGTTAAGTACCAATCGTGGGTGCCGTTGCTGATAAGGGCAATCCGTTCCCCATCCAGCGTAGTGAAGTCATATATAAGCGCATCCGGGGGATCAAATTTTCCTGTGGCGTAAACAGACGGACGGAACCGTCCCTCCTCCAGATCATTGACAGGGAGCACCATCAATTTCCGGTTGTTCCAGGCGTTATTGTGGGAGAATATCCTGCCCATATCGTCGTGCAGGTACAGACCCTCACCCTGGTTTGTTACGCCTACGATGGTCACGTCGTAGCAAATGTAATAACCGATTGCCCAGTTGGAATCGTCTGCCAAATACACGGTCAAGGTCTGCCCGATCTGACTTTCGTCGCCGGAGATCACTGCTTCGTAGATATTTTCCGGCAGACGGCCGGCAGAAACAAATTTC
>CAYVSU010000125.1:0-2352 GCA_964454215.1 uncultured Oscillospiraceae bacterium
CCTGTGACCCCATGCTTGTAAGGCATGTGCTCTCCCAGCTGAGCTATGCTCCCATACCGGTTCGCAAAGGTATTTCTTCCTCAGCGACGGGTTTTATTATACACAGGAAGACCTGGTTTGTCAAGCATTTTTTAGTAAAAATTTCAATGAATTTTTGTCCAATACAAGGCAGGTCTTTCCTGTGAAATATGGATATAATCAAAGCTTTTTTAGCAGATTTTGGATATCCTCCGGAGTGAAGGTATAGACCTCGTCGCAGAACTGGCACTCAACCGGAAAGGTTTTTCCTTCCTCAGCGATCTCTGCCAATTCCTTTCTGCCCAAGCTGATCAGCGCACGAGTGACCCGATCACGGGTGCAGTAGCATCTATAGCTGATTTCCTGGGTCTCCAGAAACAGAACACCCAAGTCCCCCATCACCTGTCCTAAGATATCCTCTGGGGTCATCCCCTGCTCCAGCATCGGCGTCACCGCACCGGAGCGCTGAATGCCGGCCTCCAATTTATCAATGACCTCATCCGGCGCACCGGGCAACAGCTGGATCAAATACCCGCCTGCAACCTTGACACTCTGATCCCGATCTACCAGTACACCTAAGGCACAAGCAGTGGGTGTCTGCTCGCTATTGGCAAAGTAGGCAGTCACATCGTCGCCGATCTCGCCTGACACCAGTGCTGTAGAGCCAATGTAGGGTTCTTTCATCTGCAGATCGCGGATGACAGTCAAAGTACCGTCCACACCCACTGTAGCGCCCACATCCAGCTTGCCGGGGAATTTTTCAACAAGAGGGACTTTGGGCTCCGTAACACAGCCGCGGACATTTCCCTCCGGATCCGAAACCACGGTAATGGTACCAATAGGGCCGCCGCCCCGGACCTGCAGAGTCATAGATCCGTTTTCCACTTTCTGCATATTGCCCATCATCGAAGCAACCGTCAGACAACGGCCAAAGGCGGCAGTTGCGTTGGGTGTCGTTTCCTGGATCTGCGCGCCCCGACGGACAGTTTCCGTGGAAGAAATGGCAACGCATTTAACAAAGCCATCAATACTCATACCTCTGACAAGATAATCTTTCATTTTACTGTTCCCTTTCTCGCCTTGAAATAGATCCGCTGCTCCCCTTCCCGAGGGGCTTCAAAAATACGGTCCGCATATACTTCTATCCGGGTAAAACCCGCGTCTTTCAGATACTGCATTAACTGATCCTGCGAATAGGCATACTCCTGGTGTTCCTCAAAAGCCCGGTGCCATACCTCACCGGAACGCTGGAAGAGATCCATACTGTAAGTGCAGATATTGGTCTCTTTGTCAAATTCACCCCGCCAAACGCAATATACGTCATCATCTTCATCCAAAAAAACCTGACCGTCCATTGCCCGGAGTTTTTCAGGAGTATTTACATCAAAAATGAATACGCCGCCGGGGTTCATCGCTTTATACACCCGCCGGATGGCTTCCTTGCAATCCATTGGATCGGTGATATAGTCTAAACTATCCAGCGCACAAACCGCCAGATCCACGCCTCTCGCCAAACAAAGCTGCTGTAGTTCTTGGCAGATAAACAACGGTGGATTTTCCATATCGCCCGTTTTTTCCACCGCGGCAGTCAACATCTCCTCGGACATATCCACGCCGATGACTTTCAATTCTCTTTGTGCCAGCAGTTTTGCAACGGAACCGGTGCCGCAAGCAAGGTCCACAGCCGTTCGGGGAGATATGCCTTCCCGGTCAAGGATCTGAAAACAAAAATCTACCACCGCTGCATAATCCACATCATTGGTCAATCGGTCATAGCTGGCTGCCAAATCGTGATAAGCATTCATACTTCTCTCCTAAAAAACATCCCGGGCAAAAGCCCGGGATGCTGATTGCCTGTAATTTAGCGCTTAAAGATATCAAAGATGTCCTTGTCAGCATCGGAGTCGCCAATATGGAAGCCGGGGAGCACAGACTCAGACTTGGGGCTGGATTCCCGCTTCTGCTCAAAGCCGGTAGCGATGACGGTAACCCGCATCTCATCCTCAAACTCATCAGTGTAGGTTGCGCCGAAAATGATATTGGCTTCGGGATTTGCGTTTTCCTGCACAATGCCTGCCGCGGTTTCCACATCGTCCAGGGTCATCTCGGTGGAGCCGGTCACGTTGACCAGCACGCCGGTTGCGCCGTTGATGGCGGTCTCCAGCAGGGGGCTGGAAATGGCAGCGGTGGCAGCCTGCTCGGCCTTCTCACGGCCAGCGGCGGTTCCGACACCCATGTGGGCGCGACCTGCGTCCTTCATGACGGCGGAAACGTCGGCAAAGTCCAGGTTGATGATGACCTTCTCGGAGAAGCCCACCAGCTCGGAGATGGAGG
>CAYVSU010000126.1:0-2210 GCA_964454215.1 uncultured Oscillospiraceae bacterium
CAGCGCTGGATGGCGGTGGAGAGGATCTCCCGTGCCTTTTCGTCGCACTCATCCTTCATCCGCTGCTCGATTTCCTTGATCTTCAGAGCGGTTTCGTGGCGAACTTCATCCTCCACGGTTTTGAGCAGGAACTGCTTTGCCTGCTCCTGGGTCAAGCCGGAAATCCGCTCCAGCTCGTTCATCTGCACCCGCTTCAGCTGCTCTGCCTCAGCCTGGGTCTGGGCAAGAACTTCCAGCTTTTTCGCCAGATCCTCTTCCTTCTTTTCAAAGGCTTCGGTCTTTTTGTCCAGGGTTGCTTCCTTTTGTTCCAGACGGCGCTCCTGTTTGGAGATTTCCGCACGGCGTTCTTTTACTTCTTTTTCGTACTCTGTTCGTGATTTATGGATCTCGTCCTTGGCCTCCAGAAGCATTTCCTTCTTACGGCTTTCGCCGCTGCGGATGGCTTCGTTGATCAGGCGGGTAGCCTCTGCTTCTGCAGAGCCGATCTCACGCTCCGCGACTTTCTTGCGGTAAACAATACCAAAAACAAAGCCGGCGATAACGCCAACGACGATCAGTGCGATTGCTAAATATAAATTGATTTCCATAATCCGAGCACACCTCCCTTTATAATTTAGGCATAGCCGAAGAGGTGGGCAAACTGATCCCTATATGTGAAATTGTGATATCGATCCGCACAAAGCGGATAATTCATTCCTACAAACAGGGTGCAAGACCCATTCTCCCGGCATTTGCCGGTTATTTATGAAACGCCAAAATGGGTATTTCCCCAAGGCGCACATTATACCGAAGTTATTTTACCTGTAAAATATCCGCTTGTCAAGCACATTTGCACAATTCCGTAATACGCTGGTTGGATTTTTTGCAATCTTTTCCCGATTTTTCCCGTGACGCACCTCCAAAAAATGAAACAGAAATAAGGCCGAAAAGTTTTGAGTATTCCATAAAAATTACACAAAAGCCAAAAAAAACAGAATGAAATAATGTATCAAAAATCCGTTTTTGCAGAACAAATCAGCAAATCGACCTGTCGCCCAAATCGGAAAAATTGCCTTCAGGACAATATTTTGAATGCAAAACCGGGGATTTTGCCGAAAAAATATCCCTGTGGCCATATTTTGGCAATATAATCTCGTTTTTGCAGGATTTGCGGTTAATTTTTTCAAAAATAGCTTTCAAAAGTATGAATTTTTACATATTCGTCAATTGACGGTGGCGTTCCTTTTTGATATCATATACTCACAAAACCAATTCAGAAAGGAGCGATTTTTATGGATGCAATTATTTGGTTGGCAGTCATCATCGTGCTTTTGATGGTGGAGGCCAGCACGGTTACGCTGGTGTCTCTTTGGTTTGCGGCAGGTGCCCTTGCCGCGCTGATCGCAAGTCTGTTCAGTGCACCGGTTTGGCTTCAGGCAGCGCTGTTTGTGGTTGCCTCCACAGCATCTCTGGCTTGCCTGCGACCTATCGTACGCAAGTACCTGCGTCCCAGACTCACTAAGACCAATGTAGACAGTATGATCGGCAGCGAAGGCTATGTGACTGCCGATGTAGATAACCGCTGCGCTGTTGGTCAGGTAAAGTTGGGCGCTATGGAATGGACCGCCAGAAGCACCTCCGGCGAGCCTATTCAAGTCGGCACGCTGGTTAAGGTGGACCGGATCGAAGGAGTCAAAGCCTTTGTCTCCCCGGTGATGGAGAAAGTAGAAGGCTGATATGGGCGTTCTTTACTTTTTCCTGGGCCTTATCATTGGTATTGTCGGACTGGTTTGTGTCCTGTATCCGGAAGACATCATCTACCTGCAGAATTTTTGGCGCTTCAGAAATGTGGACCCCTCTGAAGATTATGTGGCATTTTTCAGATTTTCCAGCTTTGCTGGTATTGTTATCGCCATCGTAATGATGGTTTGTGCGTTCTTTATTTAATTAACAGGAGGAAAGAATTATGTTGGATCCCATTGCAATCGTTGGCATTATTGTTTTGTTGGTGCTGTTCATTATTATCAAGAACATCGCCGTTGTTCAGCAGTCCCGGGCCTATGTTATTGAGCGTCTGGGCGCATTCCAAACCGTTTGGGGCGTAGGTCTGCACTTTAAGGTGCCCTTCATTGACCGCATTGCCCGCCGTGTATCCCTGAAGGAGCAGGTGCTGGATTATCCCCCTCAGCCTGTTATCACCAAGGATAACGTCACCATGCAGATCGACACCG
>CAYVSU010000127.1:0-2079 GCA_964454215.1 uncultured Oscillospiraceae bacterium
CGGAGGGCGGGTTTTTTGGGGTAGTGCGTTGAATGTTTGCGGAGTTGATAAAAATGCCCTGTGCGGTCTCAGGCCGCAGGTAAGCGGTGGAGGAAGAGTCCTCGGTAACGCCGATCTGGGTCTTGAACATCAGATTGAATTTCCGGATAGAGGTGAAGTGATGCTTACCGCAGTTAGGGCAGACCACATCCTCGTGCTCGGCAATAAACTGATCCATATCCTCGAATTCCATAGTGTCCACATTGACCGTCTTGCCGCTCTCGGAGGCAGAGATCAGCTGGTCAGCCCGTTGACGGGAACCGCAGCCCTTGCAGTCCACCAGAGGATCGGAAAAGCTGCCCACGTGACCGGTGGTGATCCAGGTTTGGGGGTTCATAATAATGGCGGCATCCAGTCCTACATTATAGGGAGATTCCTGAACAAACTTCTTCAGCCAGGCCTTCTTCACATTGTTCTTGAACTCCACGCCCAGAGGGCCATAGTCCCAAGAGTTGGCCAGACCGCCGTAGATTTCACTGCCTGCGTAGACATAGCCACGGTTTTTGCAGAGGTTTACGATCATATCCAGTGTTTTTTCGCTGTTTTTCATATATCTTTCCTCCAAAATCGGATTGGTTTTTTACTAAGGAATCATTATACAAAATTGTTTCTGTTAAATCAAGTGGCAGACGGAAATTTCAGTCTAGTCTTCCGGACGGAAAGCTTCGCCCAGGTCTGACAGCATCATTTCATACACTTGATTTGCGATATCCACCGCCGTTCTGCCTGCAAGCGCCTCTGCCGGGATCACATCCACCAAGTGCAGCGTCACATCCGACGCCTTCAGGCGCAGCAATCTGTGCAGCGCCTGCTTGGTGTCCCGAACAGTGCAGACAACGATAGGCACTTTTGCTTTCTGGGCGATCTTAAACACGCCGCCCTTCATTTGCTGTAGCTTTCCATCCTTGCTGACATAGCCCTCGGGAAAAACGCCGATGGACACTTGATCCTCCCTGATCAGCTCCACACACTTCAAAATGGTTTTCAGCGCCTCCCGGTCATTTTCCCGGTTAATGAGCTGGCACATAATTTTGTGCATCGCCGCCCCTACAAAGGGCATTGTTTTATTTTCCCGCTTGGAGATAAACGCCAGCTGACTTTTGGGAAAGCACTTTAAGATCACGCCGGGGTCTATCTCACTGAGATGGTTGCATACCAACAGAAACCTGCCCTCCTTAGGGGTCTTCTCCAACCCCTCCGTATGGACCCTGACTCTGCCGAGGGTAATGATCAGCTCGATATACAGATGGATCACGGTTCGGTAGAATTTGCTGTCGTGCTCCTGGGGCTTTTCCTTGTCCACCGCTGCGCAGCACACCGCAAGAAACGCCACAGCCAGCAATGTCAATCCCAGAAAATACCCCAGGAAGGAAGGCAGCAGCCACCATAGATTTTGCAGGCAGCTAAGCACCGCCAGCAATGCCGACAGCAGCAGGATCAACCCAAGCAACATACCGATTTCCTCCGATTTTACAATTTCTTCCGTATTATACCGCACTTTTTGGCCAATAACAAGTCAGGAGGGAAAATAAATTGGTCCGTCTTCCAGGGCTGCCGCGGGATAAAGGGAAATTTCAAAAGTTTACAATAAGTACTGGAAATCACAGCGCAGGACTGGTATAATAAAATATTAGATAGCATTTTTCTCTGCAAACCAAGGAGTTTTACCTTATGAACAAACGCATTTGGGAACTGGATGCCCTTCGGGGACTGTGTGTCATCGGTATGGTGATCATCCATTTTATTTTTGATCTGACGGAAATTTACGGTTTTTTCTACTGGGATTATCCCGCCCTCTACAGCTTTGTGCAAAACTGGGGCGGTGTGCTGTTTCTGCTGATCTCCGGCATTTGCGTCACCTTGGGCCGCCACAGCGTCAAGCGGGGTCTGATCGTATTTTGCTGCGGTCTTTTGGTCACTGCCGTGACCTATGGGATGACCTTTTTTGGCTTTGATGCCAGCATCACCATTTATTTTGGTGTGTTGCATTGTCTGGGTATTTGTATGCTTCTGTGGCCGCTTTTTAAGAGGCTGCCGGTG
>CAYVSU010000128.1:0-2053 GCA_964454215.1 uncultured Oscillospiraceae bacterium
TTCAGCTGCTTTTCCAGGCACATATGGTAGGCATAGCCGCCGCTGTAGTGACCGCACTGGAAATATTCCCCCTCCCGGGTGATCACGATATCGTCCCAGGTAAAGGTGTTCGCAATTTCCACCGCATCAATCGTATTGGTATGCAGGGAGATCCGGTAGCCCAGGCTCTTGACATAGGCGATGGTCTTTTCCAGCTCCGACCTGCCGCCCAGCTTTTCTTCCGGGGGCATCAGCTGGGGAAACCGGCCGTCGTGACCGCTCTTGTTCCAGCCCACCAGCTGCAGCTCCGCACCCTCAACTCCCTTTTCTTTCAGAGCGTCGGCAATATCCCGGACCCGGGCAAAGGTAACAACCGCGTGCATCTCCGGCTCATTTTCCACCGTTTGATGCAGCACAGGAGAGGGGCTCTGTTTCCAGCCCATACGGATCCGGATCAGCGGATATTTCCGGGCATACTCCACTGCCTCCCGTTTGCACTTTTCAGAAAGCGGTACAATCTCGCCCCGCTCCAAACGCAGCTGACGCTCTGCGGCCGCAATGTCGCCCAAAGTGGCATTTGCGTTTAACAGTAGGATCTCCATACGGACATCATCGTAGACCGGATCGTTCTTCGTAAAGTCAAACACGGTTTCCAGACTGTAGCAGCCGTCCTTCACTTCCAGAACGAAGCTGTACTTATAATTCCGCTCGATGCGTACCAGCGCGCAAGCATCGGGGGTTTTCACGCCGTAGCAAGACATAATGGGCGCACCATACTCGTACCGCGCATTCTCCCGGGGCACAAACTGCACCAGAAGATCGCCTTTCATTTCAACATTTCTGGGCGTGATGAAAAAACCTGCATCCCCAACATGTGCCTTTGCAAAATTCGGCAGCACACGCAGCCGCTTCACATTTTTAAATGTTTCCTTTTTTAAGGTAAGAGAAATCACATCGCCCTTCTTAGAAGCGTGGAACAAGTGTTCCTTTCCGGTGTCGTCAATGGCAATATAACGGTTAAAGTCCATATTTTTCCCTCCGATTTCTTACAATTCACGCTTTTATTATAGAAATATCTGTGATAGAATGCTATATATATTCCACAGATAAATGTTTCTAAAATAAAGGTGCGAATACGATGAAAATTGAGAATTGCAATCCTTATATCCGTGCAGCGGAGATTCAGCCTGCCATTATGGAAGGCAATGGCCCTCGCAAAGCTTACGATCACCGGCTCTTTTGCATTCTGGAGGGCCGCGGCACCGCGATTATCGGCGGTACTGCTTATCCGCTGGACTGCCATACATTGATCCTTCTTGCCCCGGCTGTAGACTATTATTTCGTGGGCAAAATGCGGACCGTGGTTCTGAATTTTGACCTGACCCGCAATTGCAGCCATCGGAAAATCCCCATCTGCCCTCCGCCTGTGGACGCCTTTGTGCCCGGACTGCTTTTCGATTCGGAAACCATTCTGCCACCGGACCCACCTATGATCGTCCAGGCTGACCCATACACCCGCAGCAGCCTCCTGCGGATCGTGGAGGAATTTCATACCGAAGACAACAATGCGGACGCTCTCACCTCTGCCTTACTGAAAACGCTGCTGGCAGAACTCTACAGGGAACGGAGCAATGCAGAGACCGATCTTTGCAAGAAAGTGACCGCCTACATCCGCATCAACGCAGCACAAATCTCAGAAAACAGTCAAATTGCAGAAGCCTTTGGTTACCACGTCGTGTATCTGGGGGAAGTATTTCGCAAGATCACAGGCAAAACATTGCATAGTGCCGTTTTGGATGAGCGGATCGCTCTTGCCTGCCGCTGGCTCAGCCACACCGATATCTCTGTAGCAGACATTGCGGAAGCCTGTGGATTCTGCTCCCGCACCCATTTCTGCACCACATTTAAGCGCCGCACTGGGCAAACACCATCCGAATACCGCAAAGATCTGGCCTGATACAAAAAAAGACCTGCCCGAAGGCAGGTCTTTTGCATTTGAAGATTACACGCCGGAGTAAGCAGCGAAGCCGCAGTCGATGGGCAGCACCACGCCGGTGATGGCGGAAGCAGCCTT
>CAYVSU010000129.1:0-2038 GCA_964454215.1 uncultured Oscillospiraceae bacterium
TCTTGGGGGTCTTGCCGTAGGGGATGATCTCCTCAGGCAGCAGGCCCAGCTTCTCACGGAAGTAATCGACAGAGGGCAGTGCCTTTTCAGCCTCTTCTGCGATCTGCCAGTCAGCAAACTTTGTGGGGTCCAGTTTTACAAGACCTTTCTCGTCTACATACTTGCCATTTTCGTCATAAACGATTGCCATAGTGTGTTTCCTCCTTGTTTTACGTGCCATATTCAGCACAATAATTAATAAATTTATTTATACTACCGTGATCTGGGCAGCATCCCGAATGAGATGCAGCACCTTTCCGGTGAGTACACTTTTTATGACCGCCTGCTCAAACTCGGCATCGTAATAGGTTTTGATCTGCTCCAGGGTCATATTGTTTTCCCGGGCGATCAGCGCCAGTGCTTCAGCAATTTCCTGGGGATCTGCTTCCAGTTTTTCCAGTTCTACGATCTTATCGACGGCGGCCTGATTGCGAAGTGCGACTTCTGCAGTGGGGCGGGCATCTTTGCGAAGGTTTTCGGGAGTCGTTTGCATAAAGCTGCAGTACATCTCCAAATTCAAACCCTGGCGGGCAAGCTGGGCTTCCAGAACCTTCATCTGTTCTTCGACGGCCGCATCCAACTCCACATCGGAAGGGGAGAATTCCAGTGTTGCGGCAGCCTGTCGCAGGAGCTGATCCTGCAGATCCATCTCGCCCCGTTCGTCTGCATAAGCCTGCAGACTTTCGCCCAGTTTTTTGTACATCTCAGCAAAGCTTTCGCACTGACCTACTTCCTTGGCAAAGGTGTCGTCCAGTTCATAAGGGGTTTTGACCCGGATCTCGTGGATCACGCAGCGGAACTCCGCTTCTTTGCCTGCCAAATTTTCGGCGTGGTATTCAGCGGGGAAGGTGACCTTTACGGTGACGTTTTCCCCGGGGACTTTGTCCAGCAGCTGCTCTTCAAAGCCGGGGATGAACATACCACTGCCCAGTACCAGTGTTTGCATCTCGGCAGTACCGCCGGGGAATTGTTCGCCGTCGCAGAAGCCGGCATAATCCAGCACCACTTCGTCGCCTGATTCGGTGGGGCGGTCTTTGATCACTGCGATCCGGGGGTTCTGCTGCGCCAGACGCTGCAGATTCCGGTCAATCTCTTCGCCGGTTACAATATGGCGACTCAGCTGAGCGGTAAGACCTTTGTATGTAAAACTCATAAATGCTATCTCCTTGGATTTCTTTCAAAAAATGATTCAGCCAGAAAAACCGAATTTCCCGCGGAAAACAGCATCCTTTTTGGGTCAAATGGGTGTCGGATTTGGTGCTGTCTGAAATACTAGGGGGATTATACAAGTTTTTCTTGCAAAAACCAATATAGTTATGATATTTTATTTATAGTTTATATCTATAGATTTTCGAGGTGTCAATATGAACTATAACTATCTGCGCTATTTTTCTGTGCTGGCCCAGGTGGAGCACTATACCCTGGCGGCTGCCCGGCTGGGTATTTCTCAGCCTTCATTAAGCAGCGCGATCAATCATTTGGAAAGCGAGTTGGGCGGCATCAAGCTGTTTGAGAAGGTGGGTCGAAACATTCGTCTGACGGAAGAAGGCAGGTTCTATCAGGAAAAAGTGGATGCGGCACTGAACGAACTGAACTCCGCATCTATGACCCTGCGCAGCAGCAAGGTCAGTGCCCCGGTGGTGATCCATATGGGCGTGGTATCCGGCACTTTGAGTGGAATCGTTGCCCGGGAACTGGCATCGTACATACAGCAGAACGACCGCATCCGTTTTCGGCTGACAGAAAGCTCTGCCGAGGAGTTGATGGACTTGGTGCGGCAGGAGAAGCTGGATATGGCCATCGTGGACACCACAAATCGAGACCGGAGTCTTCACTTTCGCAAGCTTTGCCAGCGGGATTTTTGTCTCGCTGTTCCGGCTGACCATCCGCTGGCGGGGCGGGAATCCGTAAATCCTCAGCAGATACTCCCACTGCCGCAAATCGTTTTCAACTATGATATGGAGCATAGCTTTAGCCAATGGGCGGTGGGTATGAGCGG
>CAYVSU010000130.1:0-1998 GCA_964454215.1 uncultured Oscillospiraceae bacterium
AGTTTTCCGTTTTCCGCACATTCAGAATCCGTAAATACCGCTTCCACCAGTTCCAGCGCGGGAATCCAATATTTTTCTTCCATAGATTTGATGATTCTTCCCATTACCATATTTCCTTCTTTCTTTGCTTCGTAAATTTCGCAACACCTTTGGCCCATTCCTGTTTTCGTCGGAGCATCTCATCACGGTCAACAGCTTCCGCTTTCAGCTTTCGGTAACTTTCCCAGCGCTGTATGTCCAGCTCTCCGGCGGCAATTGCCGCCTTGAAGGCGCATCCGGGTTCTGTTTCGTGTCGGCAGTCAGAGAAACGACACTTTCCAAGAAAAACTTCCACATCTGCAAAGGCATCTCCCAGGCCCTCCGTCACGTCCCACATACCCAGCTCCCGCATACCGGGGGTATCAATGATCATCACACCGCTTTGCAGCCGGATGAGCTGCCGGTGGGTGGTGGTATGGCGGCCCTTACTGTCATCCTCCCGAATGCCATTAACAGTCATAATTTCCTCGCCAGCCAGTGCATTGACCAGACTGGACTTTCCTACACCGGAAGAACCCAGGAATACCACTGTTTTCCCTGGCTGCAAATAGGCATTCAGCCGTACCAGACCGTATCCTGTTAGGGCACTGACCACATAGGTATTCACGCCGGCAGCCACACGCTCCACCCGGGTCAGATAACCCCAGTAATCTTCCACAAGGTCTGCCTTTGTCAGCAGGATCACCGGGACAGCACCGGATTGCCACGCAAGGGTCAGATACCGCTCCAGCCGCTTGGGATTGAAGTCCATATTCAGCGACTGCATAATAAACACATAATCAAAATTAGCGGCAACTGCCTGATCTTTGGGGATGGGCCCCGGCTCCCGGCGGGAGAAGAAAGTTCTCCGGGGCAGAGTGGCAATGATCTGACTGTCCCCGTTATCGACGTAATTGATCATAACAAAGTCGCCAGTTGTGGGAAAAACCTGGGAGTCTACATAGTATTCTTTTGTTTTCAGCCTTGCATAGGTGATTCCGTGCTCACAGACGATCTCATACCGCTCCTTATGAACAGCGGTGACTCTTGCCGGGATACCCGGCAGATTACTTATGTTCGGCATATGGCCGTAATCGTTTATATTCAATTTTTCGTTCCTCCGAATTCAGTTTGATTTGTGAATAGGCATTTTTCATCATAAAACATCATCCTTTCTCAACAACGCTAACTGAAAATGGGCGCAAAAATACCGCAGCAAAGCAGCTCTCGTCTATGGCTGCATTCTGCGGTTACCACATATTACGAAAGTTACTTAAAAAACGGCGCACCAAATCAGGAGGCCTAAACCCCCATTTTTATCGACGCCCATATTCCGTTAGCTGGTGACGACCTCGCGAACAATCATACTTTTAAGCTCCTTTCCGGTCTGCTTATGCAGACACTTTGTACGATAATATATCACTTTCGCTTTCTCCTGTCAATCTGAAACCGCTCGATATTATTAAAATGCGGCAATCTCTCGTTAACCATTTTTCTGTCACAAGTTTTCTGAAGATTGAGGGAAAACACACATACGATATTTACAGATTAGAATAATTACTGCATATATGAAGTTTGTTCGCTTGACGAAAGCAATACGAACACACTCATAGATACTACCTGTCACTTATCTTTTGATATGAAGCCAACAGCTGCATTTTGATCAAGGAGATCTAATCAAAAAGGCTTGCCGATTGGCAAGCCTTTTTTGCTGTTAAGACAGCGTCGTTATCTAATAGATAAAACCATACACAATCCGGGCAGGCAGTAGGCAGTCACAGACCCTGCTATTGTGAATATTTTTTGTACCAACGCCGAAGACAAAGCCTTCTTCTTGTATCAATACAGGACACAGCCATAATTAACCTTGATTTTTCTTTTTCGTTACGATCTTATCGCAAGCTGCGAGAACGCCGGGCAAAACAAACAGGATCAGCAGCGTCGCGCAGAGCGCACCCATAGAAATGGTCTTTACAATGG
>CAYVSU010000131.1:0-1946 GCA_964454215.1 uncultured Oscillospiraceae bacterium
GCTCTCCAGAGACTCGTTTTCCTTAACGCGAATTTCAGACATTGTTTTCCCTCCCCTCAATAGCATCCGGTTATCTCCAGGATGCGTTCAGGGCCACATACTGGCTTGAAATATTATAAGCAGGTTTCCGCCAAATGTCAAGAAAGATTTCTGTTTTTTTGCAAAAATCTTACTTTACGATCAGATTCACCAGCTTGTTCTTCACAACGATGGTCTTGATGATGCTGCCGCCATTCTTTTCCAGGAAAGCAGCGATCTTCTCATTGGCAAGGACATTGGCAACAACAGTATCATTATCCAGATCCGCGGCCATCACCACCGTGCCACGCATTTTGCCATTAATCTGCACTGCAATGGTAACCTCGTTATCTTTGCACTTCTCTTCATCATAGGTTGGCCAAGACTCATAGGCAATGGTATTGTCGTGGCCCAGAAGCTGCCAAACCTCCTCGCCCACATGAGGCGTAATGCAGGATATCATCTTGATAAAGCCCTCTGCATATTCTCTGGGGCAGGTGCCGGCCTTATAAACCTCGTTGACAAAGACCATCATCTGGGCAATGGCAGTATTGAAGCCCAACTGTTCGAAGTCGGATGTGACCTTCTTGACGGTCTGATGGTAAATCTTGGTCAGCTTTCCGTCGTCCGTTTCAGTAATGTTGGCAGGCTCCGTAAAGAAGTTCCACACGCGGTTGATAAACTTCTTGGCACCTGCTACAGCAGAGGTGCTCCAAGGCTTGGAAACTTCCAGCGGGCCCATAAACATCTCATAAAGCCGCAGTGTATCTGCACCGTAATCCCGGACAATATCGCTGGGATTGACCACAAATTCCGGGAACCGCTTGCCCATCTTGATACCGTTCTCACCCAGGATCATACCCTGGTGGACCAGCTTCTTGAAAGGCTCTTTCACAGGAGAAATACCCTCATCATACAGGAAGCGGTTCCAAATACGGGAGTACATCAAATGTCCGACCGCGTGCTCAGGACCGCCTACATACAGATCCACCGGCAGCCAGTGCTTCAGCAGTTCGGGGTCACACAATACGTTTTCGTTTCTGGGATCGATATAGCGCATATAGTACCAGGAAGAACCGGCACTGCCAGGCATAGTGGAGGTTTCCCGGACGCCCTTGATACCGTTTTGATCATACTGCTTCCACTCGACCGCATTTTCCAGCGGGGCTTTTCCGCCGTGCCCCTTATAGTCCTCCAGCACCGGCAGGACCAAAGGCAGCTCCTCGTCCGGCAGAAACACGGTATTTCCGTCCTCAGTATACACACAGGGAACGGGCTCGCCCCAATAGCGCTGGCGGGCAAAGATCCACTCGCGGAAGTGATAATTGTTCTTTCTTCTGGCGACGCCGGCCTTTTCCAGTTTGCAAGTGATGGCTTCCTTTGCATCCTCCACCGTCAAACCGGTAAATTCTTCAGAATTACAGAGCTTACAGCCCTTTCCCAAATAATCCTGCTTTTCAAAGGCGTGCTCGTTTGTCTCTCTGCCCTCGATAACCTGAATCATGGGAATACTGTGCACAACGGCGTACTCAAAGTCACGCTGATCGTGGCTGGGAACAGCCATAACTGCTCCGGTACCGTAGCTTGCCAGCACAAAATCGCCGATGAACACGGGTACTTCCTTACCGTTGACCGGGTTAATGGCGAAAACACCCTTCAGCGGACAACCGGACTTACCTTTGTTCAGCTCAGTGCGGTCCATATCCGACTTTTTGATGGATTCGGCGATGTAAGCTTCCACCTCTTCCCTGTTTTCTACCCGGTCGAGTAAGGACGCTGTGATCTTGCCGTCTGGTGCGAGAACCATAAAGGTGATGCCGTAAATGGTTTCAATACAGGTGGTGTAAATGGAGAAATTGCCGCCGCCTACCAGCTTAAAGTCCACCTCTACACCGGTGGATTTGCCGATCCAGTTGCGCTGAATCTCC
>CAYVSU010000132.1:0-1857 GCA_964454215.1 uncultured Oscillospiraceae bacterium
GGGTCAGATGATCCAGCAGGGCGAGCGCAATATGTTCGAAACTATGGTCCGCTTCGACGCTCCCGAGCAGAAGATGACCATTATGGGAGATTACAAGAATCTGGACGGCCTGAACTATCTGGAAGGCAAGACCCTGGACTTTGTAGACGAAAAAGCTTTCCTGGGCACGCTGGCGGCCCATGTGGATGGCGGTGTGCCCGTCATCACAATGGATATGGGAGAGCTCAACGACAAGAAGCTGGGCGAAATGTTCTACTTCCTGGAACTGTGCTGCGGCGTTTCCGCTTATATTCTGGGCGTGAACCCCTTTGATCAGCCTGGTGTGGAATTCTACAAGCGCAATATGTTCGAGCTGCTGGGCAAGCCCGGCTACGAAAGCTAAAAAAGCTTACCATTTTTCCCAAATTAGCTATTGCAAAATTTTTCGTTAGCTGTTAGAATGGGCATATAGCCGAAATGGCACAGCAAAGGAGGACGATTCCTATGATTCAAGTTATTATGGGCCTGAAGGGCTCCGGCAAGACCAAGAAGTTGCTTACTGCTATCAACGAAGCTGTTGTCAGCGCCGCTGGCGATGTCGTCTGTATCGAGTATGGCAAGAAGCTGACCTATGATGTCAACTACCGCGTTCGTTTGGTAGACTCCAAGGAGTACGGCATTTCCAATCCCGATATGCTCAAAGGCTTCCTGAGCGGTCTGCACGCCGGTAATTTTGATATTACCAATGTTTACATCGACAACCTGTACAAGACCATCGGCTCCGACCGTGCAAACGGCGAGGCCTTCGTGGTTTGGTGTGCAGAGTTTGCCAAGGTGAACAATATGAACATCACCATCACCATTTCCGACGATCCCGCACTGGCATCTGAGGAAATCAAGCAGTACCTGTAATTTCATAACGGAATCCAGCCGCCGCGGAAAACCGCGGCGGCGCTTTTTTGCGCCCTTTTGGTTTCCACGTTGGAAACAGTTTTGTAATTTTTGGTTTCCATAACATCTCAAAATATTGGATTTTTCCCGCTTTTTGTACAAAATTACCCATAAATTTGCCATTTTTGCCCACAGAAAGCCCTTGACATATTGTAATCACGGTGTTATAATCTGTAACCGTATCGTAACCATTTTGGATAATTTTTCCCAAACGGAAAGGATCTTGTTTATGAAAACAACCACCCGCCTGCTGCGCGTGGTCGCTGTAGCGCTTCTTCTGTGTCTGCTGGTGCCCTGTTTCTTTACAGCTGCCAGCGCCGCAGATCAGGAGACTCCCGCCGGCATCACCGCTTCCCAGGTTCGCTATAAGGCCAAGAGCAGTTCCACTGTGATCGGCTGTTTGGAAAACAGCACAAAGCTGACCGTTCTCGGCTCCAGTGGCAGCTACTACAAAATCGACTGCTACGATATGACAGGCTATATTCTCAAGGAGCAGGTAATCCAGGACGAAGAAGGCAACTACTTTGTCCGTTGCCTAGCCAGCTCCTCGGAAACCGTCATTCTGGCCACCGCATCCGCAGAAACAGTTCTCAACATCCGCAACACACTGCGCACCTACGCTTCCAAATTCATCGGTGTCAAGTATGTTTGGGGCGGCACTACACCCAAAGGCTTTGACTGCTCCGGTTTTACCAAATATGTATTCAGCAACTCCGGTTACAGTCTGTACCGCTCCTGCGTCAATCAGCTGAAAAACGGCGTTATCATTGCGAAGGAAGATATGCAGTGCGGCGACCTGATTTTCTTCAAGAACACCACCGGCAGCGGCAATTTGGCTACCCACGTGGGTATGTACATAGGCAATGGCCAAATGATCCACTCCGGCAGCAAGGGTGTTGCTATCGTTTCCCTGGAAAAAGCTTACTA
>CAYVSU010000133.1:0-1852 GCA_964454215.1 uncultured Oscillospiraceae bacterium
GAGCAATTGCCTTTTAAGCAATGGGTCTGGAGTTCGAATCTCCAGCGGGTCACCACAAACAAAAAAGCCACCCCGTTTGGGGTGGCTTTTTTGCTTGGTGAGAAGATAGTAAAATGCAAACGAATCTCCTGCAGATACCTGTCTGCTCAAAAGGGGCTGCCTCAAAATGAATAAGAATCCAAATCTTATATCATTTGGGGCGTAGGGGACGGGTTCCCCGTCCCGCGGGAGGCGAAATGCTCCCATACAATAAGAATATACAGAAATAAGGTGCTGTCTCATTCATTTTGAGACAGCACCCTCTTTTAAACTTCCAAAATGCGATCGCTGAAATAGACTCCAATGGTGCTGATATTTCGCAAAATAGAGGGCACGATCGGCTTCGGCGCATCCTCCACTGCCCGGAAAGTCTCAAAAGACAGTGCGCCCCGGTAACCGATATCCTTCAGCCCGCAAATAAAACTTTCCCAGTCCGTGGCGTAGAACTTTTCATAACCAAGGTTTTGGGTATAGGGCACCATATGGCTGTCATACACACCGTCATTATCG
The DNA here is from genome assembly GCA_964454215.1 of uncultured Oscillospiraceae bacterium. Lineage (GTDB taxonomy): Bacteria > Bacillota > Clostridia > Oscillospirales > Oscillospiraceae > Faecousia. The sequence goes on from CAYVSU010000133.1 coordinate 550, forward strand.
TGAATATGCAGGATGGTCAAGCGGTTTCCGATGCCCTTCAGATATTCCCGGATGTTTTTCCGCAGCAGGTTGGCGTGACCAACGTCGAAGCAGAAGCCAAAGACTTCCTCTCCAGCCTCTTCGTTCAGGGTATCCACATACCAGCAAGCCTCAGTAACGATGGAACAGGCGCCCTCCCGAGGCATCTTTCGGGTGTTTTCAAACAGATTTTCCAAACAAACCTTTACGCCATACTTCTTTGCAGCTGGCATCATACGGCGATACATTCCCAAGTTGACCTGCTTTTGAAAATCCTTATCCGGATGGGTAAAGGGGTGCATCACCACTGCCGGGCAGCCCAAATATGCCGCTGCCGCAAGACACTTTTCCGCCACCATCATCATATATTCATTGATGGCATCCTTGCCGGTAACGAACAGCGGGAAGGGTGCGTGCATTTGTGAAAACTCGATGCCGTGGCGGGCCGCCGACTCCTTAGTGGGCTTCAGGAATGCACAGATATCCTCCACGCTTTGGTCAAAAAACGCTGTCAATTCTCCGGAGCGAATCGCTGCGGGAGGCAGACAATTGTCAATATTGTAGTCCACGCAGTCAAAACCGCATTCCTTGATCAACTGGAGTCCGGCATCCACCTCTGCGGCAGAGCTTGCCAGTGCGTCAAACAGGCCGCCAGTCTGCACGCCTACCTTTAAATGATTCCGTTCCATAAGCAGCACGCTCCTTGCTTTTTTGTGCTATTATACGACGATTTTCATCTGCTTGTCAACCGTTTTTACTTTTCCACCTGGGTGCCGAAGTAAAAAGAGATCACGCTTGTGACCACGATCATCACATTGTCCGCAGAAATATCACCCCGCAGGGCCAAAATGGAAAACACGGTAATCACCGCAATCGTAACAATGGTTTTGACTTTCAAAAGATTTGCTGCGTTTTTCTTCAAAATTTCCATATGTAAGCTCCTTTCAATTTCAGTTTATTCCTCCGTTTGCAGGCCTGTGAAACCCCTCCAGATCGGAGATGCGGTGACTCATAACCCTGATCTGCTCCTGCATCACCGGAATTTTTTCTGCAAAACCGTTATGCAGCCGTACTTCCCGGGTCAGCTCGTCAATTTTTGTATCTGTCACCGCCTGGGCAACCGCCGCCGTTTTTTCCGATTTCCTTGCTGTTGCCAGGCAGGTGATCACCACACCGGTCAGCGACAAACCGCCCGTGATCAGCGCCACAATGATTGCTTCACTCATTCACTACCCCCCTTATAGGCCCAGCAGAGCGCTCATCGTATTCTTTCCGGCAACGCCGT
>CAYVSU010000134.1:0-1819 GCA_964454215.1 uncultured Oscillospiraceae bacterium
AGTTCATAGAAACGTCGATGACGATCTGGCCTTCCCGGACAAAGTCTTTGGTCAGACTGTTCAGAACGCCGGCGGCGGTGACAATGATGTCAGCCTGCTTGCAGATCTCCGCGGTGTTGACGGTGCGGGTGTGACAGATGGTGACAGTAGCATTCTTGGCCATCAGCATCATAGCGGCAGGCTTGCCCACAACCAGGGAGCGGCCGATGACGACAGCGTTCTTGCCCTTGCAGTCGATACCGTAGTGATCCAGTATCTCCATGCAGGCAGCGGGAGTGCAGGGAGCATAACCCAGATCCTGACCTTCAAACACGCCGGCGTTACTCATATGGGTCATAGAGTCTACGTCCTTTTTGGGATCCAGGCGGTTGCAGATCTCGTCCTGATCGCCCTTCAGATGCTTGGGCAGGGGACGGAACATCAGCACACCGTGGACGGAAGTGTCAGCGTTGACCGCATCAATGACAGCCAACAGTTCTTCCTTGGTTGCGGACTCAGGCAGAACATAGTTCTTGACAGCAACGCCTACTTCTTCAGCACGCTTGGTAGCGCCCTTCTCATAGGAAAGGTCAGAGGGATTCTCTCCCAGACGGATAATGCCCAAAGTGGGGGTAATGCCCTTTTCCTGCAGGGCAGCAGTGCGGGTCTGCAGGGAAGCAACCAGTGCTTCGTTGACTTCCTTACCCAGCAATCTCTTAGCCATTTGTTATTTCCTCCAATATGTATAATCTTAGTATGTCATTGTGAAGAGGTTTTACAGGTTAGACGACTCTCGGAATGACAGGGTGTTGTGTTTTACACGCCGAAACCGGCCTTGACGGAATGGAAGATATCGTCTGCCATTGCGCCGTACTCTGCCAGCATACCCAGTGCCTTAGTGTTCATTTCTTCTGCGACTTCCCGGTTTTTCAGCGTTTTGGTGTTGATGAAAACATTCAAAGATGCGGCCTGCAGAGCGGCCTTGCAGCAAACGGCGCCGCAGCCGGCATCGGAAACAGCCAGACGGCTGCCCTTGTCAGCAAAGACCTTGATGTGGCCGATGGCTTCGCAACACAACTCCATAATGTGCATAGGGGTAGAGCAGGCAATAATAGTTGCCTCTTCCATAATCTTATCCCGGTTGGGATCGTCCTTGGGGATGCCGTAAGCCTTTGCCAAAGGCAGGAAGTTGACCTCGTCAGCCTCTACCTGATTCAGAAGCTCAGTCTGCAAAGAATCGCACTTTGCCTTCAAAGCAATGATTTCAGCTTCCACCTCTGCATACTTCTTCTTGCCGACAGTCAAGGAACCAACCATATTGCCCAAAGCAGTGCCGATGGCACCTACCAGTGCAGCAGCACCGCCGCCGCCGGGAGCGGGAGCGTCAGATGCCAAAACTTCTACAAATTTGCGGCAGGATTCTAATGTCATATCCATAGGTTTTTCTCCTTATTTACGCTGTCATTGCGGAGAGCGCAAGCGACGCGGCAATCTCTTGGTATTATCCATCGAAACGCACAGAAAACGGCAGATAGTACCGGGAGATTGCCACGCCCCTAAAGGGGCTCGCAACGACATATTTTTGATGTAATTAATGCCACGAAAGCACAGGCGGTTTTCTGCCGCCTGTGCTTATTGGGTGGGGATTAGAACAGGCCGGAAACCTTGCCGGTTTCGGTGTCCACATCGACGCGGCGGTATGCGGGGTCAGCAGCAGTACCGGGCATCATAGAGATGGTGCCGGCCATAGGGCACAGGAACTTGGCGCCGCCGTACTCCAGAATATCACGGATGGTCAGCTTCCAACCGGTGGGAACGCCCTTCTTGGTGGGATCGTCGG
>CAYVSU010000135.1:0-1743 GCA_964454215.1 uncultured Oscillospiraceae bacterium
GGTGACAGACCGGGTATGAACCGGGTACTCTACCAACTGAGTTACGCCGCCATTGATTTGCTTCCGGCTTTGCCGAAATCAGCTTTGTTATTATATACAAGTGCCCTTTGTTTGTCAAGTAAAATTTTTGCTTTTTTTGGAGATAATCTGTCCGGAGGGATGAAAATGCGTATTTGGAAGGCCTGTTTGTTGTTTTATCTCGGTGGCAGCGCATATATGATGCTGGAATTTCTTTGGCGCGGGCGCAGTTATGGCAGTATGTTTTTGTTGGGCGGTGCTTGCTTTCTGCTGATGGGCGGAATCTACCGGCATCTGCGACTGCCGCTTGCGGTGAAATTGATCCTGTCAGCGGGAGCTGTTACGGTGTTGGAGCTGCTGACCGGGCTGACGGTGAATCGGGATTTCAGCGTGTGGGATTACCGGAAGATGCCTTATAACTATCTTGGGCAGATCTGTTTAAATTATTCCCTGCTTTGGATTCCGGTGAGTTTTGCCGGCATTTTGCTTTATGCCTGGGCAGACCGGCGGCTGAGCTTCTGCATTACGAAAAAGATCCCCTGAAAACAGGGGATCTTTCGTTAAAAGTCGTATTTTGCGGCCAGGGTTGCCGGGGGCATCCGCAGCAGCCGCCGCAGGGGGAACAGACTCACCAAAAGATGGTATGCAAGCAGACCACCGAAAACGGCCAGGGCTGCCTGCCAGGAGAGCACCAAGCCAAGGTTCAGATCTTCGATCCGGTTCAGGACTTGGATCACCAGCCACACCAGGGCTGTCACCGGCAGGGTCGTCCGCAGAGAAGACAGGGCACTTTCCATAGCGAAAATGTTGTAAAGCTTCTGCTTGGGGATACCCAGCAGCCGGTAAACTGCCAGCATACCGATCCGCTCCTGCACCTGGGAGCGGCACAGCAGGTACAGCATTACCATTGACAGCAGCATCACCGTCAGTGTTACGATGACCCGTCCGTCTATACGAACCTGAGAATCCTTAAGATAGGCGTTCCGGGCATCGGTGTAGTCGTCTTTGACATCCACCACCAGCACGCCTTTCATTTCGTCCGGCAGAGGCTGTGCAAAAAAGTCCAGCAGCGCCTGCTTATCCGCGCCGTACACAGAGAAGTAGCGGGAGGCCAGCAGGCAAATATACCGATCAAAGACAGCATCGTTCACCACAACGCCCACATTTTCCGCAAAACCAATGGCGTCCTTGATGGTAAGGCGGAAATTGGTATTGAGCTGATATTCGTGACCAATGAAATTATAGTAGGAGGAGCCCAGACAGGCGGGGTTCAGAATGCATTCTGTATCCGACAGCGTCAGATCGTCATACAGACCCGGATACAGCGCCTGAAACGCTGACAGGGTCATAACACTGCTCTGCATCGAGCAAAGCCGCAGATAGTCCGATTTGCTGAGATATACAGAAGGCTCGCCGCTGTCACAAATGCCGACAATGGTCATTTCAACATTGCACCGGGAGAACTCCAGTGGCTGATTCAGGAAGAAGGAGACACTGGACATTGCGTTTTTGATCAGATCATCGTTGGCAATGAGATTTTCCAAGACCCAGGTATCCACCACGATCTCGCTGGAAGTTTCCGGCATTCTGCCGTAGATCAAGGTGCTTTCATCCAGTCGGTCCAGATACACATAGCTGAAATCCGACAAACTGGCAGATACCGTCTTCAGCTGGGGTAGGATCTGCGCACTGAAGGTGACGGGGGTGATGGGCGATGGCAGAATG
>CAYVSU010000136.1:0-1742 GCA_964454215.1 uncultured Oscillospiraceae bacterium
TGGTGCCTTCTCCGGTAAGGACCCCACCAAGGTAGACCGGTCCGCGGCTTACATCGCCCGGTATATGGCAAAGAATCTGGTTGCCGCGGGTTTGGCTTCTCAGGTACAGGTGCAGCTGGCCTACGCCATCGGCGTTGCCCAGCCCGTATCCGTCCGGGTGGACAGCTATGGCACCGGCATCATCTCAGACGAGAAGATGACCGAGCTGCTGCGAAAAACCGTGGATATGACCCCCGCAGGCATCATCAACCGCCTGCAGCTGCGCCGCGCGATCTACGCCCCCACTGCGGCAGAAGGCCACTTTGGCGTTGCCGACCGGCCCTGGGAGCAGTTGGATCTTGCCCCCATTTTGAAGGAACTGGCGCAGGAGATCTGATGATAAGCAAAAGCCGCCCGGTTGGGCGGCTTTTTTAATCCAATTGATTGCTCTGTTTGTTGCGCCATTGTAGCGTGTAAAATAAATCCCAGATTATCGCGTAAACCGGGCGCAGCCGTTTGGCTGCGCCCTATGCTTTATTTTCTCGGATAGGGCGTTTTCGTGTTGGTTCGACAAAGCAGATAGTCCACACTGACACCGTAAAAATCGGCAAGTTTATCCGCCAGTTCCAACGGTAGTGGCCGCTCTTCCCGTTCGTATTTGGAATAAAGCGACTGGTCGCACAGCAAATATGCCGCAACCTCTTTTTGTTTCAAGTCTCTGTCTTCCCGTAAATCGCGGATTCTTAAACGCATCACAATCACCCCGCCTAAGAATAGCGCAGGACATATCGTCCTATTGACATTTTGGACAATATGTCCTAAAATATACAAAAACACAGAAACGCAGGGGAAACCTCCGTTTCTCCTGCGTTATTTCTTCGGATAGGGCGTTTTCGTGTTGGTTCGACAAAGCAGATAGTCTATACTTACCTTATAAAAATCTGCCAGCGTGTGCAGCGCGGAAATGGGAATATTCAGTCTGCCCAATTCATAGTCAGAATAAGTCGTCTGATGAATATTCAGCAGTTCTGCCAGTGTTTTCTGGTTTAGATCCTTGTCCTCTCTTAAGTCACGCAAACGATTCTCATACATAATAATCACCCGTGACTATTATGCCTTAAGGGAAATAACCTTATTGTATTTTAAGGGCATATCCCTTATATCATCACGCAGGGAGGTGGCAATATGATGAATTTGTTCACCGAAAAATATGATACGTTCCTGCTTTTGGCAGAAAATGACAACGAATATCAGGGGCTTTGGGCAGATTTCCGATCGGCGGAAGCAGAATATCTGAAATTATACCGGGAGCTGACAACCAGTCAGCAGCAAGTGCTTACGGAATTCATCGGCAGGCTATCAGAGCTTTATCAAAGGGAAATGGAATTGATTGTTACGGAATAACAGAAGCGGTTATTTCAACCGGTTTTCAAATCTCCGCTAACCGCGCAAGCTGGGCGCAGCCGTTTGGCTGCGCCCATATTTTATCGGGTACCGCAACAGGGCCATCCAACAATGCCTTTGGCATTGTTCTCCTTAATGGAACCCGAGACTGGAGTTTAACAAAAAAGGCCCTCATAAGAGAGCCTTTTTTATTGGTTATATTACATGTCGAAGGGGGAGCGATGCGACCGCCGCCAGTGGCGGGAAAAGGGAGCAGAGCGAGTGGCCGCGGTCGATAAAATCGAGGAAATGCGTAAGCCCGAAGATTTTATCGGGTACCGCAACAGGGCCATCCAACAATGCCTTTGGCATTGTTCTCC
>CAYVSU010000137.1:0-1716 GCA_964454215.1 uncultured Oscillospiraceae bacterium
CGACCTCCAGCGTGACAGGCTGGCGTGCTAACCGACTGCACCACAGGGCCAGATTGGGAGGAACAAGGTGCATTATAGCAGAACTTGTTTCATTTGTAAAGTCCCAATTTTTACTTTTTATCTATGGTTTTTAGCACATAACGCTGGATAGGGATTGCACAAAGCAATGTTAATGTATCTGCACACATCTGATTCATCTGGATGCCCAATTCTCCCAGCGTGGCGGAAAGGATCAACACAGAGGGGATAAAGAACAACCCCTGCCGGGCGATGGCCAGGAAGGTCGCAGGACCGGTCCGGTTCATAGACTGGCTCATCATATTGCTCATAACGATCCAGCTGTGAAATGGCAGGGAGATACACTGGAATCTAAGGGCCATCGTACCAAAGGCGATCACATCCGGGTCGTTTCGGAACAGGCGGATCAAGTCAGACGCGAAAACAAATCCCAATGCCGAAATCAAAGTCAATCCAATAGCCGCAACCTTAAAGCTGAACCAGAAGCCTTTTTTTACCCGGTCATACAGCTTCGCGCCATAATTGAAACCGCAAACCGGCTGGAAGCCCTGACCGAACCCCAGCATAGTGGAGGCGCCGAACTGGCTGATTCGCTGGACAACACCCATAGCAGCGATGACCGTATCACCCATAGGCCGAGCCACATTATTCAGCGTAATGGTTGCCAGAGATGCCAGGCACTGCCGGGAAAGGGAGGGCAGGCCGCCACGGAGAATCATATAGTAGTAATGCTTCTTCAGGCGGAAATTGCGCAGGCGGATGCGGATATTGCTGCCCCGACTGGTGCCCGCCAACAGCAAACAGAAGCTGACAAACTGGCTGATGATTGTTGCCCAACCGGCACCGGCAACACCCATATTCAAAAACTGAGGCAGGATAAACAGAGGGTCCAGGATAATATTCAGAACCGCGCCGGCGGTAATGCCCACCATTGCGTACACCGCGCCGCCCTGGAAACGGAGCTGATTATTCAGTACAAAAGAAGTACACACCCAGGGTGCGCCGATGAGGATCACCCGCAGATAGGATCGAGTATAGGGCAAAATCGTCTTCGTCGAGCCAAGAAGATAAGCAAGATCATCCAAGAAAATCTGTCCAACCAGGCAGATCACCACACCGGTAACCAGCGAAGACACAAAGCCGGTAGCCGCCATTTGGGAAGCGCTTTCATAATCCCGCTTGCCCAGCGCCCGGGAAATATAGGTGCCGCTGCCCTGTCCAAAGAAGAAGCCCACCGCCTGAATAATGGCCATCATTGAGAACACAACACCCACCGCGCCGGTAGCCGCATTGCTTTTCAGCATACCTACGAAGTATGTGTCCGCCATATTATAAAAGGAGGTGACCAGCATGCTGATGATGCAAGGCACAGCCAGCTTGCAAATCAGTTTTTCCACCGGCGGCTCGGTCATTTGCTTAAATTTCAGTTCCTGCGCGTCCATTGGAATCCCTCATTTCGTAGTATGTTGCCATTATATATGTATTCGACAGAAAATGCAACGAAGAATTGTTCTCGACAAATAATTGTTGAATTTTTCCTTTTTGTCTGCTATAATGCTGTTACATATCCTGCAGGGTTCGTATATCGGTAATACAACGGCTTCCCAAGCCGTGAAGGCGGGTTCGATTCCCGTACCCTGCTCCATGTAAAAAGCCTGATTTGTCTACCAGACAAATCAGGCTTTTTACAATGATATC
>CAYVSU010000138.1:0-1557 GCA_964454215.1 uncultured Oscillospiraceae bacterium
GTAAGTGCAGTAATGTATTGAGCTGACTGATACTAATAAGCCGAAAGCTTGATCTAAAGCAGGCTCAGTGTTGACCAAACCCAAAATTGCTGAGATAGATTCAATGTTCAGTTTTCAGGGTATATCACCCAGCCAAGTAACCAGAACCTAAGGCGAAAGCTATGGGGAATCGGCTAAACCGTAAGGCAAGCCGGAGCAAGCAAGGTAGCCGCTGCGAGGCGAAATGCGAGCGGGAGAAAGGAAGAACAGAAAGCTGAGTACCAAACCGAGGAAAGAGCGCGAGAAAAAGCGGATGGAATCGGGGATAAGCGGCACCGTTGGAACCACTGCGAGGGGAAAACGGGAAGAAGGGAAAAGAAAGCGCAGAGGCTGAGTAGTCAGAAGCCTAAGGCAGATGTGATCGAAAGAAAGCGGAAGCTATGGAAGAATGCCGAAGTGAAAGCAACGGCAAGCACCTGTGAAACAGCTGCGGGAGCGAAGCAGGGAAGGACGAAAGGAAACCAACAGAGATCCAAGTAACACAGTCTGAAGGTACGGATGAGAAATTAGCCGGGACAGAAGAGGAAAGCAGAGGGGACGAAAGAAACCGAAGCGCACCGGTAAGGCCGCTGTGAGGCAGAACCGGGAAGGGGCGAAAGGAAGAACAGTAAAGCTGAGTATCCAAAAGGGATCAGAAGGCAAGGGAAACTGAGCCGGAAGGGACCGGAAGAAAGAGACCGCAAGGGAGACCGAAAGGAAACCGGAGCGGAAAGCCCAAAACAAGTGACCGAAAGGAAATGGAAAAGGGCGAGCCGAGGTAGTCAACTGCAGGGGCGAGACGGCGGAAGGAGAAAGGAGATTGCAGAGGAAGCTGCGGTCATTTAGCTGAGTCGGTTGAGAATGTTCGAAAGATCGCTCAACGACAGCTAAGTGCGTAGTGGAAAGAGTCCTAAAAGTTTCAACTTTCTGTTAAAAAGGTAGTTGACAAGCGCTAATTATGGTGCTATAATCCAAAGGCAGTTAGAAGCCGACGGGCTTTTGACTATAAAAGATGGCTTTGATGCCATCCATATGAGTTGGTATTGATTGCGATGTGGGTCCACCTGTTCCCATCCCGAACACAGAAGTTAAGCACATTTGCGCCGACGATAGTTGCCGGGTGACTGGCCGTGAAAATAGGTAATGCCAACACAAATATTCCCCCTTAGCTCAGTCGGTAGAGCGACGGACTGTTAATCCGCAGGTCGTTGGTTCAAGTCCAACAGGGGGAGCCATTTTAGTCCCGAAAACGTTACGTTTTCGGGACTTTTTCATGTCATTTTTGCCTGTTTTGCCCAAATTTCGCCTATTTTACACACTTTTAAGGTTTTTGAAAAAGTTGGGATTTTACCTGCTAGGCCGCATAAGAAACAGTTATAAGACCTGTTTTGTTTGGAAAACCCCAAAAACCGTGGAATACCAAGGGTTTTAAAGTTCTTAAATTCTGCGATTTCGATGCTTGACATACTTTTTGACCGAAATTGTTTTTCCATATTTTCCTTATCGTTGGTTCTCGCAGGCAAAAAAGTACCTGTTATT
>CAYVSU010000139.1:0-1461 GCA_964454215.1 uncultured Oscillospiraceae bacterium
ACGGGAGGTGATGTTGAAGGCAACACAGGTGGAGGAGTTCAGACCCAGCTCCTTGAAGTTCTCAACAGCAGCCTTGGAGGCGTTGTAGACGATGAAGTCGGGCTCGAAGTTCTTCAGTTCTTCCTCGGAAGGAACGATGAACATATTCTTAACGAAGTGAGCCTGCCATGCCACTTCCATAACGAAGCGGACGTTCATACGGGTGTCAGCGTTGGCGCCGCAGAAAGCATCCACGACGTACAGCTTCTTGCCGCTAAGCTCCTTCATTGCCAGGTCCTTAACGGTGTGCCAAACATCCTCGGTCATAGGGTGGTTGTCGTTCTTGAACTCAGGAGAAGTCCACCACACGGTGTTCTTGGAGTTCTCGTCCATAACGATGTACTTATCGCTGGGGGAACGGCCGGTGTAAACGCCGGTCATAACATTGACGGTATCCAGCTCGGTCAGCTGGCCCTTCTCGTAGCCTTCCAGGCTGGGATCCATCTCGGCCTTAAACAGCTCTTCGTAGGATGGGTTGTGGATAATCTCAGTGGTGCCGGTAATACCGTACTTGCTCAGATCGATCTGTGCCATAATATATGTACCTCTTTCATTAAAAGTAATACCGTTGCCACGGTATCCCATATTTTGCGATTATATCATACACTGCTTTAGGTAAAAAATCAATAAAAATCTGTGAATTTTCTTAGCAAAATAGGTTTTCGCTTTCCGTTTATCTTATCTTAAAAAAAGAAAATGGTATTTACTTTTTTGGCATTCTATGCTAATATTGTATTTGGTGAAGATTGGGGCTTTGGGAAGGAAGAATATGAATTTTGTTCATATTTCATAAAAATTCTCCAAGTTTTTGTCTTCTTTGACTATCGTTTATTCATATATGGAGGTTATATACAAAATGGCAAAAAAAGTTCAGTTTGTGGAGACCGTTCTGCGTGACGCGAACCAGTCTCTGATCGCCACCCGCCTGCCCTATGATAAGTTTGAGCCTATGCTGGGTGTTATCGATAAGGCCGGCTACTACGCCGCAGAATGCTGGGGCGGCGCCACCTTTGACGTCTGCCTGCGCTACCTGCACGAAGATCCCTGGGAGCGTCTGCGGAAGATCCGCGCCGCTATGCCCAACACCAAACTGCAGATGCTGCTGCGTGGCCAGAACGTTCTGGGTTACTCTCATTATCCCGACGATTTTGTCAAGCTCTTCGTCACGAAGGCTGTGGAGAACGGTATGGACATCATCCGTATCTTTGACGCTCTGAACGACGTGAATAATATGAAGGTGGCAATGGAAGCCACCGTCAACGCCGGTGCCATCGCCTCCGGCACTATTTCCTACACCACCAGCCCCGTCCACACCCACGCAAAGTATGTGGAAATGGTCAAGGAGCTGAAGGAAATGGGCGCTTCTACCATTTGTATTAAGGATATGGCCGGCATCATGGGTCCCCAGGAGGCTTACGATCT
>CAYVSU010000140.1:0-1429 GCA_964454215.1 uncultured Oscillospiraceae bacterium
CCCTTAATTCCGCCCATAGCATCCTTCAGCATATCACCGATACCCATACCGTCTTCGCCCTCTGCGGCACCAATGGATCCGCAATCCGTACAGATCATGGTAACTGCGTCCTCCAATTCCTCGCAGCACTTTACCACACCGCAATCCTCAATGCGCAGCCTCTCTACGATCAGTTCCTTAGGAATATCATCTGCAATTTTTACAACAGCGCAATCGCAGACATCGATGCCCAGAGGCTGCTTTTCCAGCATCCATTTGGTGATCTTTACGATAGGCTTATCCTCCAAGGTCGCGCCCTTGGGTTTGGCGAGCTTAATCTCACCGGAGATTTCACCCAATACCCGCAGCAGCTTTTCCTTATGCTCCTCGGGCACTTTTGCATCACCGCGAATGTTAAGATACTTCAGTTCATCCAAAGCATCTGCGTCTTCAGGGACAGTTACATCACCGATTACATATAGCTGCTTACCGTAGCGGCGCAGGGTGTCTTCGTCCAAGGTAATATCGTCCAGCACAACAGCAGTACCATCAGGAACAATAATGATCTCTGCTCTTTCGTCGATTATGTCGATGAGAGACTCCACCTTGGACTGGGAAATAATTGCTTCCTTGGTGCTGAAGGTCACGCCCTTGGCCTTCAGCTTATCTGCGTCCAGTTCAGGGTCAACCATAATCATCCGCCGCCCGGACCAATACAGGCTGTTCTTTGCCCGGAGCGCAAACAGCTTGTCAATAACTGCACTGCGCTTCAGCACAATCGCACCATCGGGATAACAGGTGGTAGAGCCATTTACATTTACACCATTGAGGAGTGCATAAATGCTTTCCGGACAGGTAAGGCTGCCGTTAATGGTCATACCTACACACTGGGCCAGCTGCTGCTGGGTATCAGGGCCGATAGTGAGGGCACCATTAACTACCATATAGTATCTTGAGGTAGGTACGACATCGCCGCTCTTGATCTCACTGCTGCCGTTGATAGTACGCAGATCAACGTCTCCCTCAATTTCCAGAACATTGGCGCAGTTCAGGGTGAACGGCAGTTTGTTCATCACGGCCTTTGCATTGGGGCTTGTCAGTACCATTGCACAGTTAATGGTAATTTGCTCATAGTGAGCATAGTTTTCTTCCAGTGCATTTCTTGCATCGCAAGTTGCGCAGTTGATCATCAGTTTCTTTGCCATAATCGTTTCCTCCGTTATAATTCAAGATTTTGTTTTAGTATTTTTCGGCAGCGGGATAACTTCGAGCGGATCGTTCCGGGCGGCAGATTCATCATCTGAGCGATTTCTTCAGCTGAGTAGCCGTCAAAGTACCTTAACTGAAAAATCGCCCTATCTTGCGGATTGATGCTCTGAAGAAGCATGGCGTTTTCAATTTCCTGCATTCCCGGATCGTCTATGTATTCAGGCTGCCAATTCTGCTCATA
>CAYVSU010000141.1:0-1421 GCA_964454215.1 uncultured Oscillospiraceae bacterium
AGGAAGGGTGCATTATTATGCGACGTGAATTAGAGGCAATTTTAGGCGAAGAACTCTACCAGGCCGGGAGCGGTCCACTCGTGAGCCAGATCGGAGATCTCAACACCGATCTTGGGTGCGTTTTCGATGGGCGCATCGAAGGTGTAGAAGGGCAGCACATTCTGACCGCCGAGGACGATTGCATTGTCGCCGGTGCCCAGAGTAACGGCATTGATCTTGCCGCTGTAGGGTGCTGTCTTAGGTGTGAAAGACATAATTGTTTTCCCCCTTGTGTTTTTTATAAAAATTTTTTAATAAACGATTTGTCTACAGTCCGATGGACTGCATAATGCCCTTCAGGGCAGATTTCATAGGATCGTTTTCCGGCAGCTTGCTGGAGGGCTCGCCGTCACAGTCGCAGCGGTAGACCGCATCATCGTGGGGCAGAACACCAAAGAGCGTCAGACCGTGCTTTTCGATCTCGGCTTTGATGCCGTCATCCAGTTCTCCATTGGGTGCCCGGTTCACAATAAGGCCCATCTGGCCGGGCTTCAGGTCCAGGTCATTGATCATCTCCGCCAACCGCGCCACCGCCTGGATGCCCCGGCGGGAGCAGTCAGAGATCAGAAGCATAGTATCCACGTGAGGCAGCGTGCCTCTTGCCACGTGCTCCAGGCCGGCTTCATTGTCCATAACCACATAGGAATAGTTGGGAACATACTTGTCCATCTGCCGCTTAAGCATCGAGTTAACAAAGCAGTAGCAGCCTTCGCCCTGGGTGCGGCCCATAACCAGCATATCGAAGTCGTCTTCCTCGATCAGTGCCTGAGAGAATTTCATTTCGGCATAATCGCCCTTGGTCATACCTGCGGGAACGGTTTTTTTCATTTCCGCCTGTGCCATTTCCTCCCGGATCTGACCCAAGCTGGTTTCCATTTCCACGCCCAGAACCTCGTTGAGGTTGGCATTGGCATCCGCGTCCACCACAAGAACAGGACCTTTATTCTTTTTGCACAGGTAGTCGATGATCATACCGCAGGTGGTGGTTTTGCCCACACCGCCCTTACCGGCTACCGCAATGGTATGAGGTGTTGCCATAGGGTATTTGCTCCTTCTTTTCCGCAAAAATTTTCTGCGGTTAACATAATATCAGGGCGCACTGCGCCCATATCGATACAACGATATCGTATCATAGATGCGCTATAAATTCAACCCATATTTTCACCAAAAATCCGGTTTTCCCGAAAACATTTTTCGGTAACCGAAAGCTTTTGCGAATTTCAGTTTATCGCGCTGTTGCCAAAGTCTTCCCCTTTGGACGAGCGCGAAGTGTATACCATCTGCAAAGCAGATATCATAGCTTCAGCTATATCATCCGTGACCGCAGGGAACGGATATCATTGTAAAAAGCCTGATTTGTCTGGTAGACAAATCAGGCTTTT
>CAYVSU010000142.1:0-1400 GCA_964454215.1 uncultured Oscillospiraceae bacterium
AGGTGGCGCTCTACCGGATGAGCTACACCCGCGGAACAAGAGGTATTATAGCACAATCTTCCGGTTTGTCAACCCCTTATTTGGAAAAATTCAGTGAAAATCGCTTTCCAATTGTTCCAAAAGTTGGCCGAGCCACTCCGCTTTCTTGGGATCGATGCGCTTCCAGGGACCGTCGTCGGTTTGCATATAGGCATCGCTTTTTTGACGGTATATGTTGCTGCTGCCGTCGGAATACAGCAGCGTGATGGTATACTGTCCTCCTGGGAGTGTTTCGGGGTCATCCTGGACAATTCCTTTGGGGTCTATCAGCCGCAGATAATTCAGCACCTGCTGCATTTTTTCATCACTTGTATACCTGCGGAAAAAGCGGATCGGGTCATTCTCATACATAACGGTGATCCCGGTCACTAAGCGGCTGGGCGACTGGGTTGGCAGTTTTGTTCGACTGCAACCGGCCAGAAGCAACAGCGTCAGCACTGCGAAAAACAGCAGTTTTCTCAAAAAAACACCCCCATTTGTGTTAGGATACACACAAATGGGGGAATCTATGCACGGATATGCTTTGTTTTTTACAGCTCGCAGTTACCAACAGTCCGGGGGAAGGGGATGGAGTCGCGGATATTGCCGATACCGGTCAGATACATTACCATCCGTTCAAAGCCCAAACCGAAGCCTGCGTGACGGGCGGAACCGTACTTCCGCAGGTCCATATAAAAGCCGTAATCCTCGGGCTTCATACCCAGCTCTTCAATGCGGGATTTCAGAACTTCGTAATCATCTTCGCGCTGACTGCCGCCAATGATCTCACCAATGCCGGGCACCAGACAGTCCATTGCGGCAACAGTTTTTCCGTCGGGATTCAGCTTCATATAGAAAGCCTTGATCTCCTTGGGATAGTCGGTGACAAAAACAGGCTTTTTGAACACCACTTCTGTCAGATACCGCTCATGTTCGGTCTGCAGATCGCTGCCCCAGTGAACGGGATACTCAAATTGGTCGTTGTGCTGCTCCAGCAGAGCAACAGCATCGGTATAAGTGATGTGGCCAAAGTCGTTGTTCAAGACATTGTTGAGCCGATCAAGCAGCCCCTTATCCATAAACTGGTTGAAGAACGCCATTTCTTCGGGAGCGTGCTCCAGAACATAGGATATGATATACTTGATCATATCCTCTGCCAGGCGCATATCGTCGGAAAGGTCGGCAAATGCGATTTCCGGCTCGATCATCCAGAACTCCGCGGCGTGGCGGGTGGTGTTGGAGTTTTCTGCCCGGAAGGTGGGGCCGAAGGTATAGATGTTGCGGAAAGCCATGGCGAAGGTCTCACCGTTGAGCTGACCGGAAACGGTCAGGTTGGTGGGCTTGCCGTAGAAGTCCTGAGAGAAGTCCACCTTGCCGTCCTC
>CAYVSU010000143.1:0-1392 GCA_964454215.1 uncultured Oscillospiraceae bacterium
AATATCCATTCCGCCTGCTCCATCACTCTGCGCTGCAAAATTTCGGGGGTGTCGTCTTCTTCAATGTAAACGGCCTTTTGGGCGATGATCTCGCCACCGTCGCAAATCTCATTGACAAAGTGCACGGTTGCGCCGGTGACCTTTACACCATAGCAGAGGACTTCTTCGTGGACCCGCAGACCGTAATAGCCCTCGCCGCAGAAGGCGGGGATCAGACTGGGGTGGACATTTAAGATCCGCTTGGGATAGCGGGCGGTAAAGTGCTCCGTGAGAATGGTCATAAAGCCCGCCAGAATGATGATATCAATACTGTATGCATCCATAAGCGCAATCAGTTTATCTTCAAAGGCCTTTTGACTGCCCAGTTCCTTCTTCAGCACCACCGCGGTGTCAATACCCGCTTTTTTTGCCCGTTCCAGGGCGTAAACACCGGGGTTATTGGCGACAACCAGGGAGATCTTGCCACTTTTCAGGACATTGCCTTGGGCATCGATCAGTGCCTGCAGGTTGGTGCCGCCGCCGGAGACTAAAACCGCAATTCGCTTCATTCCAGAATCACCTTTTCGTCGTTTTCAATGATCTTGCCGATCACATAGGCATCCACATCGTTATCCTGCAGGATGCGAAGCGCCGTTTCCACTTCGTTTTCCGGTACGACGACGCTCATTCCAACACCCATATTGTAGGTGTTGTACATATCCCGCTGCGGAATGTTGCCGAAGGCGGCGATCAGGTCGAAAATAGGCAGCACCTTGACAGCGCTCTTGTCGATCTTGGCGCACAGACCGTCGGGAATGGAGCGGGGAATGTTTTCATAGAAGCCGCCGCCGGTAATGTGGGAAATGCCCTTGACATTGACCTTTTCCAGCAAAGCAAGAACAGGTTTTACATAGATTTTGGTGGGAACCAAAAGCGCTTCTGCAATTGTTTTACCGCCCAGTTCTTCCCGGGGAAGATACAGCAAAGGATCGTTGTTGTCAACGTTAAATACCTTACGGCACAGGGAAAAACCGTTGCTGTGGATACCGGTGGAGGGCAGAGCAATGACCACATCGCCGGCGTTCATCTTGGTGTTATCCAGGATATTCTTCTTATCCACGATGCCAACCGCAAAACCTGCCAGATCGTAGTCCTCCGCGGGCATCATACCGGGATGTTCTGCGGTTTCTCCGCCGATCAGCGCGGCGCCGGATTGAACACATCCCTCCGCCACGCCGCCGACGATCTGGGCGATCTTCTCGGGCACATTCTTGCCACAGGCAATGTAGTCCAGGAAAAACAGAGGCTTTGCGCCGACGCAGCTAATGTCGTTGCCGCACAGAGCAACGGCATCGATGCCGAGGGTGTCGTGCTTGTCCACCAACATAGCCAGCTTGACCTTGGTACCGCAGC
>CAYVSU010000144.1:0-1331 GCA_964454215.1 uncultured Oscillospiraceae bacterium
AACTGGCAGCTTGAATTTATTTTTTTGTGTCTACTAACTATTGACTATTTCACTATCTATTGCTTGTTTTTCTTCCATTTCTTTAGGGAATGAGAACGCATCGCAATTATCGATATCCCGAAAAGCAACGATAAAGACCCTTTTTCTCCTCTGCGGAATACCGGCGTAATCAAACGGCTGCAATGTTCTGTACTTCACATCATAACCGCACTCTGATAGTGAATTGAAAATGGTCAAAAAAGTTTTTTGGTTATCGTGTTCGACAATATTTTCAACGTTTTCAAGCAAAATAATCAGGGGGCGTTTTTCTTCCACAATGCGGATGATTTCAAAAAACAGATTCCCCCTTGGATCACGAAACCCCTTTTTGAATCCGGCGGTAGAGAACGACTGGCACGGAAAACCTGCGGTAAGCACATCATAGTCAGGAATGTTTTTTGCCTGAATATTTCGGATATCTCCCTCTTGAAGATAGGAATCGCCAAAATTGAAACGATAAGTTTTGCACGCTGCAGCATCACGTTCATTTGCCCAAACTATATCAAATCCCGCTTGTTTAAAACCCAGACATATTCCACCAATTCCGGCAAATAAACTGGCAACCTTCATCATTTCACCAACTTTCCACACTTACTCAATATAATATTTTATATTATTTTCGTTTAAAAATCAATGGATCGCTATAAAAGGCGTTCGCAATTATTTATCAATTCTCAAACTGGACTTTTCGGAGATATGGCGGTATAGTGTTGTGCTACAAGGAGGTGCAGCATTATGCCACTTATAAATACAAAACCGAAACAGACAACTAAAAACAATAGAACGACCGTATCACCGGGAATGATCTCGGAGGTGCGGTTGTTTTGTTATGTGCGGAAGGAGGAAGTTTATGAGAACATTACTTGAGGAGTTTTGGTACGGAAAGGTTAATCCCCAGGAGCAGAGCACCGAAAACAACCGGGAAATCAAAAACCTCTTGAACCTTATGGGTAGGAATCGAGACAATCTTTCTGCTACGCTTACTGAGGAGCAAAAAGAAACCTTGGCAAAATACGATGATTGCGTTAACGAAATGTACGGTATAATCGAGCGTGGAATATTCGCCTATGGATTTCGGCTCGGCGGTATATTAATGATGGAAACGCTAACGGGCAGATTGCTTTCAGACGAAGAATTATAACAACTTCACCGCCGTTCACAATAACTTATCAATTGCCGCGTCTACTTATGATAGGCGCGGTGATTTTGTTTTTCGGTGACTTGACTTTTCGGAAAATTTGAGCATCTTTATTAAACCAAGCCGCAAGGCTAATATTTTGAAAGAGGTGCTT
>CAYVSU010000145.1:0-1326 GCA_964454215.1 uncultured Oscillospiraceae bacterium
ATACACAGATACATACCCACCTCGGAGCATTCGCCCTGGAAGTTGGCCATCAGCTGCTCAAAAATGAACTTCTTGTCTTCCTCGGAAATGTCGGGGTTGTTTTTAACGGTTTTACCGTAAACACCGTATTCGTGCTCGGCGGCCAGCTTACCCTCTTCCATTACCTTGAACTTGGAGCCGGGAACCTTGCACAGGGGGCACTTGAAGCCTTCGGGCATCACTTCTGCTTCGTGGACATAACCGCAAACGGGGCATACAAACTTTTTCATAAATAACTCCTCCAATAATTGTTTTTTAATTTTCATTTTTTTGTAAGGATTGGCAGCAGGCGCTGCAGGTCCCGGCAAAGGAAAGCTGACACAGGTCGATCTTTCCTCCGGTTTGACAGGCGGCCTCGGCACATAACGCCTGGGGAACCGCCATTTGGGGCAGGTCTGCGACGCTGCCGCATTGGTGACAAATAAAGTGAACGTGGGGGCTGGTGTTAGCGTCGAACCGCTCGATGCCATTCACCGTGCCTAAGCTGGCAATGACGCCTTGCTCCTTAAACATCGCCAGGTTCCGGTAAACCGTACCCAAAGAAATGTTGGGGATCTCCGCTTTCACCTGCTGGTAGACCCAATCCGCACAGGGATGGGTGTCGGTGGCACGCAGGCAGGCAAGGATCGCGTCACGCTTGCGAAAATGTTTGGTTGATCGTTCCATCGGCACCTCCTGAATAAGAATGGTTCTTGTTTACAAGCACAATATAGCATAAGATTTTCTGTTTGTCAATAGGAATTATTCTCATTTAGAATAAATTTTTATTGCACTTGCTAAGTAAATCAGATCCTCAGCAGTGGCTATGATTATCGAAAGAAAGGCGTAACGCTTGCTTCCAAAGATGCATTATGAGGTGGCTGTATGTCTGCGAAAGCGTATCCATCAGAATGGAAGAAGAAAAGTTAGACAAAATTGCTTATATTGCAGACTATGAAGGCCGAAGCGCAAATAGCCAGGTTTTTGCTTCGATATGAGAAAATATCAAAACCTTTGAAAGCGCTAACGGCCCTGCTACGGCGATATAACGCCTGCAGCAAATGAAAAATCCACATAGAAAAAATGAACAGATACCTTTCACAAAGCGGATATCCCTATCAACAACGAATCCGCCGCTGGAATTTCCAGCGGCGGATATTTTTATTGATAATTAGCCCTTAATGGCAGCCTGGGCGGCAGCCAGACGGGCGATGGGCACGCGGAAGGGGCTGCAGGACACGTAGTCCAGGCCAATCTTGTGGCAGAACTCAACGGAGACAGGGTCGCCGCCGTGCTCGCCGCAGATGC
>CAYVSU010000146.1:0-1294 GCA_964454215.1 uncultured Oscillospiraceae bacterium
CCCGCCTGCTGCAGGGCGAGGACGGCATCAAGGAGTGGGTCGAGGCAAAGTTCGTCGTCGATACCGACATCGAGTCTTTGGGCGACAAGATGATCGCTTGCATTGAGGCCAAGAGAGCGGCTCTGGGCATCTAAAATAATCCCTTGTAGGGGCGACCATCGGTGGTCCGCGGATGTGTTATGCACACCCCTACATAGAAATTTGAGGTCATTTTCCAATGAAAGTTGCGATTACCGGAAAGGGCGGTGTGGGAAAGACCACATTGTCCTCCACACTGGCAAGACTCTATGCCGACGAAGGCAGAACCGTTCTTGCCGCGGATGTGGACCCGGATGCCAATCTGGGATTGGCGCTGGGTCTTAGCCAGGAAGAAGTGGATCAGATCGTTCCCATCTCAAAAATGCGCACCTTGGTTGAAGAGCGCACCGGCGCCAGCGCAGCGAACACCTTCTTTAAGCTGAATCCCTATGTGGCGGATATTCCCGACACCTTCAGCAAGGATATTAACGGTGTGAAGCTGCTGGTTATGGGTACTGTGGATGTGGGCGGCAGCGGCTGCGTTTGTCCCGAGCATGTGATGCTCAAGAGCATCCTGTCTGCAATGACCTATCGGAAAAACGATGTGGTGATTATGGATATGGAAGCGGGCCTGGAGCATTTGGGCAGAGGCACAGCGGCCAATATGGATCAGTTCATTGTGGTTATCGAGCCGGGTGCCAGATCCGTGCAAACGTACCGCAACGTCAAGCGACTGGCAAAGGACCTGGGTGTCAAGCGCGTCCGGGTGGTGGCCAATAAGGTCCGGGACGAACAGGACGAGGCGTTTGTTCGGAATGCCATTCCCGCGGAAGATCTGCTGGGGATGATCCACTACAACTTAGAAATTATGGACGCTGACCGAAACGGAAAATCACCTTATGACTTCAGCCCCAAAGCAATTGAAGAGATCCGGAAGATTAAAGAAATTCTGGATCGTGACGAATAAGATCAAAAATACAAGGAGGAAAAACCGTGACACTTTTTGATAGAGTTTTTGGTGGTAACGATTATAACTACGAGCGTACCGTAGCCGCTGTCGATGCCGCTATTGCTACTTATGGCGAGAGTGAGCCCGTAGCATTCCCCGCTACCGCTTACAGCCTGCCCTGTTACTACGGTGTTACCGGCGTGAAGATCACCAACCTGGGTGAGATGAAGGCCGCTATGGAGACCATTAAGGCCAACATGACCCGCAACAACCGTCTGCAGGACGTTTTTGACAGCGGCATCGCTTCCGCTCTGTGCGCAGAGTTCC
>CAYVSU010000147.1:0-1240 GCA_964454215.1 uncultured Oscillospiraceae bacterium
TCATTTCGTCGCAGACATCGGAAAGGGCGACCCAATCACCAAAGGAGCACATACGGTCCGTACCACGGGCCCGGACATAGGCACAGGCCAGAGGATTTTCGTCCAAACCTTCCACATCTTCTACGAAGCAGGCCTTTTTCAGATCCACAGGCAGGGGCTTGCCGACAGCTGCAGAGGTCGGGGAAACGTGCTTGAAAGAAGTGGCGCAGGGCATACCGGTGGCCTCCTTCAGCTCTTTAACCAGCTGCCAGGAGTTCAGCGCGTCCATAAAGTTGATGTAGCCGGGACGACCGTTGAGAATGGTGAAGGGCAGGTCGCTGCCGTCGTGCATATAAACAGAAGCGGGTTTCTGGTTGGGGTTGCAGCCGTATTTCAGTTCAAAGGTCTTCATATGCTCCTCCAATTACTGATGCTTATTGATGATCTTCTGCTCGTATTCGCCGGTTTCCAGATCGGTGTAGCGGACGAACAGGGAGATCTTGTTATTTTCGTCCAAGTTGTTCCACAGCTCCTCAGTGAAATCATCGATCTTGGCGGGGATCAAAACCCGTTCCGGATCGCCCTGGAAGGTGGGAATCACGGGATTGCCGTCGCAGACATAGGTATGCAGAAAATGGCCCAGACCGGCAATAGTGGGGTACTCCCAAAAGACCCGGGCGCAGGCGTTACCGTCGGGATCGGCGGCCTTCAAAATGGACATTTTATAGCTTCCGTCACCGGCTTGCAGACCGGAGATGCGGGGCGTCCAGTTGGGTCCGTCGTCCTCAAACTGGCGGGTCCGCAGGGCAGCTTCCCAGCTTTCACCCCGCGCGGCAAATTCCCAAATGGTATCCGTTTGGTCACCGTTGGTGACGATCAATCCCTTACCCAGCTCCCGGACAGGATGATAAATGATCAGATGGGGGTCTTTCATCAGCGCAGGGTCGTGAGCCTCGGTGCGGATGCCGTCGGGCTCCACACAAAATACCCGATTTCGGGAATTGACACTGCGGCCCATAATGAAGTATGCGGCAACGGCTTTTTTGCCGTCGGGCGTGATACCGAGAACGATGCCCCGGCCGGGATAGGTATTGCGGGCGAGTTTGTCGCCCATTTTGCCGATCTCATAGACGTTCATATTAGGTTCCTCCTAAAGATGCGCAGACTGCTTCTGCAGCCTGAGGGAGCAATATCCATTCCGCCTGCTCCATCACTCTGCGCTGCAAAATTTCGGGGGTGTCGCCTTCTTCAATGTAAACGG
>CAYVSU010000148.1:0-1195 GCA_964454215.1 uncultured Oscillospiraceae bacterium
ATCTGCTCGTCAGTATAGAGAGTGTACTGACTTCTCAGGACGTTTACAGTAAAAATGCCATCGAACAGATCCTGATCTATCTGGAGAATGACATCGAATTCGTTCGTTTACTTCTCAATTCCAACGTGGATCCCGAATTTCCGAAAAAACTGTTCTCCCTCCCCCCGATCTTACGGATGTTAAATGAGCTGATGGCGAATATCCCCGAGAAAGAATCCGATTACTACTATCGTTTCCTGCTGTCCGGAGCCTATGAAATCGTAAGAACGTGGGTAAACAAAGAAGACCGTGAAAAGCACGAGTGGCTGGCGGCGCTACTCTTTAGAATGATTATGACTCCAAAAGAGAAACGCTTGTTATAACCTGAATACTTCATTTATCTTAAGCAGAAGCGTATAAAAAATGGCATCGTGTGATACGATGACATTTTTCTATACTATCTGTAAAATCCAATAAATCACCCCATAAATAACACTTGCCATAGTACCGTAGACAATAACAGGGCCAGCAATGGCGAACATCTTCGCGCCGACGCTGAGGATAAAGCCCTCTGCTGCTGTCAAGTTGGGACCCATTCATTGGTGTTCCATAAGAGAACACCATTATGTGATGGCTTACTGCCGAAATCCGATTGACACGCAACCCGCGCTTTACACTCTCCGCCAAAAAAGCACGGAGCACTTTCTAGACATCAGTCTTTTACTATGGTATGATGGAACCAACAAATAGAAAGGTGGCGATCAGATGAAACTCGGAGCAAATTTACAGTTCTTGCGGAAACTTCACGGTAATATGACACAGGAACGACTGGCTGAGCGGATGGGGGTATCCCGGCAAACGATTTCCAAATGGGAGACGGGTGAAGTGGTTCCGGACATAGACAAACTATTAGGGCTGAGCAGGCTGTTTTCCTGTACGCTGGACGCGCTGCTGAAGGAGGATATGGCTCCACAGGCAAATTACTTCTCACCCGTATCCATCGTGACAGTTCCTTCCTTTACCTTGGGGCGGTATGTTATCATCAGCCCCCAGCCCGAAAACGATGTGCAAGCCTATCTTGACCGTTGGGCAAATTGCAGCGGTCTGTACGAATTTGAATCACATCCCCGGCAGATTGGCTGGGATTTCCCCTTTGTATCTATGGAGCAGCAGAACCGGTTCGGCCTGCGCGGTTATGTGGCAGGCTGGATTCTTC
>CAYVSU010000149.1:0-1172 GCA_964454215.1 uncultured Oscillospiraceae bacterium
CCATAGCATTGTAATCGTCCTGGATCATACCCTTTTCGTAGAACAGGGCGGTAGAGCCGTCGCCTACTTCGTGGAAAAGGTTACTACGGGTCCAGTCAAAAATGGGCATAAAGTTGTAGCAGATGACCTTAACGCCAAACTTAGAAAGGTTGCGCATCGTTTGCTTGTAGTTTTCGATCAAGCCGTCACGGGTAGGCTTGCCGATCTTAATATCATCGTGCACATTGACAGACTCAACAACATCACCGTTGAAGCCATAGGCGTGAAGCTGATCCATCACTTCTTTGATCTCGTGTTCCTCCCAAACTTCACCGGGCATCTTGTGGTGCAGTGCCCAAACGATGCTGGTAACGCCGGGGATCTGCTTGATGTAGTTCAGGCTGATGTTATCATTGCCTTCGCCGTACCAACGGAAACCCATTTGCATAGGCATAAGTAAATTCCTCCAGTATATGAATTATCGCAGGGGCGCAAAGCACCCGCAGGGGAGTCACATTTGTCCCATCAACTATTATATAGAATGATTCTGATTTTCGCAATAGTGAATTGCAAATTATTCGAAAAAGTCCTTCATTTTGTGAATAATTACCAACTCTGTTCCCCTATTCCTTAAGCTCTTCAAGTATTGGAATGGACACGGACGCACCGGGCGGGACACCGCGACTGCAGATGCCTTGGCGGTCAATTCCAAGACAGCATCCATATCCAGTGCCGCATCTGCTTTACCGGCAGGCTGTATCACGTTCTTCCAGTATGGCTCTGGGGTCATACGCCTCACCACGCCTTAAGTACACGCCGTAAGGAGGGAAAAAGCTATGACCGTATTACAAAATATGTTTTAAAGACTTAACAAAGGGTCTGATAATCGCTGTATGACACTTTACCGCAAATGCCATTCAATCCCCCGCTTACCAGTTCTTTCACCATCAGGCACTCCGGAGCAGGCAGCCCCACCGATTCGTGAGCTGTAATGCCGCAGTCAGCAGAGGTGACAAAGCCACGGCTGCGGTAATTCATAGGATTGCCCTCCACGATGACCGCCTTGTAACCCATCTCCCTTGCCTTCTCAAAGCCGTGTTCGATCAGCTCCTTGGAAATATGTTGGCGCTGGAGTTCAGTTTTCACAGCCACCGGGGACAGGAGCAGCAACTCGTTTTCGTACTTCCCCTCCA
>CAYVSU010000150.1:0-1110 GCA_964454215.1 uncultured Oscillospiraceae bacterium
GGGCGATGGGAATGTTGGGGCACTCGATAACAGCGGCCTCAACCAGCTTTACCAGGTAGGTGGGGTTGGCGTAAGCACGGGCACCCTTGGAAACCTGCAGGATAACGGGAGAATTTTCCTCACGGCAAGCCTCTGTGATGGCCTGAACGATTTCCATGTTGTTGACATTGAAAGCACCGATGGCGTAGCCGCCGTTGTAAGCCTTCTTGAACATCTCAGTAGTATTAACAAGAGCCATTGGAATCAATCCTTTCTTTTAAGTGGCAAAGCCACATTTCTACGGCTACATTATACCACAAATTTCCGGCATTTCAATACCAATCTTTCAAAACCCGGAATTTCCCGGAAAAACGGAAAGTTTCACATTTTCGCCCCGGGAGGCAGAAGGAAAAATAGTAGAAATTACTATTTACCTTTTTTTAAAAATGCAGTATAATCTACAATAGCTATCTACATAAATCAACATAAGGAGTGTTTTTTATATGAAACTGTCACCGCTTCAGATGGCAAGATACCAGTACAACCCCAAGCTCCCGGGTATGCTCAGAAACGGCATCTCCGAGATCTGCGTCAACAACGGCAATGCAACAGAGAGCGTTGCGGATCAGGAAAAGATCGCTGCCCTGTTCCCCAACACCTATGGCAAGAATGAAATCACCTTCGCAAAGGGTCAGAACACCAGCGCAGCTAAGCTGCAGAAGGTGGGCGTAATCCTCTCCGGCGGTCAGGCTCCCGGCGGCCACAATGTGGTCTGCGGCCTGTATGACGCACTGAAAGCCACCAATCCGGAAAATGTCCTGTACGGCTTCAAGGGCGGTCCCAGCGGCTTGCTGGAGGACGACTATCTGATTTTTGACGATGCTTACATCAACCAGTTCCGCAACACAGGCGGCTTTGATATCATTGGCTCCGGCCGTACCAAGCTGGAGACGGAAGATCAGTTTGCCGTTG
The DNA here is from genome assembly GCA_964454215.1 of uncultured Oscillospiraceae bacterium. GTDB lineage: Bacteria > Bacillota > Clostridia > Oscillospirales > Oscillospiraceae > Faecousia. The sequence continues at coordinate 952 of CAYVSU010000150.1, forward strand.
TGGCAGAAAACTGTAAGAAACACGGCATCACTGCGTTGGTCATCATCGGCGGTGACGACTCCAATACCAATGCTGCTGTTCTGGCGGAGTATTTTGCCGCTCACAACACCGGCATTCAGGTTATTGGCTGCCCCAAGACTATTGACGGCGACCTGAAGA
>CAYVSU010000151.1:0-1050 GCA_964454215.1 uncultured Oscillospiraceae bacterium
AAAATTACCGCGGCAGCCCGTGCCTTGGCAGGGGATATGGTAAAGCCCGGCGTATCCACAAAGCAGATCGATAAGGCCGTTTACGATTATATCGTATCTCAGGGCGCGAGACCGTCGTTCCTGAACTATCACGGCTTCCCCGCAAGCGCCTGCATTTCGGTGAACAACTGCATTATCCACGGCATTCCGGGCGGTTACGTCCTGAAGGAAGGGGATATCGTTTCCATCGATGTAGGAGCGTATTACAAGGGGTATCATGGTGATTGTGCCGCTACCTTCCCGTGCGGTGTTATCAGCACCGAAGCCCAAAAGCTGATTGATGTCACGAAGCAGAGCTTCTTTGAGGGGATCCGCTTCGCGACCCGAGGACACCGCGTGTCCGATATCTCCCACGCCATTCAGACGTATGTGGAGTCTAACGGTTATTCAGTTGTTCGTGCATTCGTAGGTCACGGCGTAGGCGCGCAACTGCATGAGGAACCTGAGGTGCCCAATTATGGCGCGCCCGGCCGCGGACCGAGACTGCTTCCCGGTATGACTTTGGCTATTGAACCGATGGTGAACGCCGGCACTTATGAAGTGCAGGTGCTCAAGGACGGTTGGACTACAGTCACTGCCGACGGTAAGCTTTCGGCCCACTATGAAAATACTGTACTCATCACCGACGGCGAGCCGGAAATACTCACCGTCGCCGAAGGACTTTAACTATGGACCCAGAACGATTATCGGAATGTAACATTGCGGATGTGGTGCGATCCACAGCCGGCCGGGATCAAGGTAAGCTGTTCTATGTAATTGGAACTGACCCGGTTTATTTGACCTTGGCAAATGGAAAGGACCGGACTCTGGAGAAGCCTAAGCTGAAAAAGCGTAAGCACATACAAAAGGTCCTTCGCTCTGAGACCAGAGTCGCCGCAAAGCTTCGGCTTGGCGACAAAGTGCTCAACAGCGAATTACGAAGGGATCTGGCTTATTTAAGCCGGGAACTGCAAGCTAACAACCTGGGAGGTTAACAACTTGGCAAAAGACGACGTAATCGAGATTGAGGGC
>CAYVSU010000152.1:0-1048 GCA_964454215.1 uncultured Oscillospiraceae bacterium
TCAATATCCGCATCACCTCCGGCCCTGCCATTGAAAAGCCCGGCGACTTGGCTGCGTTGCTGACCAACTTAAATCCCGGCGATATCCTTTTCATTGATGAAATTCACCGTCTGAATCGGGTGGTTGAGGAAATTCTCTACCCGGCAATGGAGGATTTTGCCATTGATATTATTGTGGGCAAGGGTCCCAGTGCCAATTCCATCCGCTTGGATCTGCCCAAATTCACTCTCATCGGCGCAACCACCCGGGCTGGTCAGCTGTCCGCTCCCCTTCGGGACCGTTTTGGCGTTTCCCTGCGGCTGGAGCTGTACACCCCGGAAGAACTGAGCCGCATCGTAACAAGAAGCGCCACCATTCTGGGTATGCCAATTGAGAAAAGCGGCGCTATGGAGATCGCCAAACGAAGCCGCGGCACGCCCCGGATCGCCAACCGTTTTCTGCGCCGGGTCCGGGACTTTGCTATGGTTCTGGGCGACGGCACCATCACCAAGGAAGCGGCAGACCTTGCCCTTTCCCGGCTGGAAGTGGATGCTCTGGGTCTGGATAACATTGACCGGCGGATGCTTACGGCCATCATCAAAAATTACGGCGGCGGTCCTGTTGGTTTGGAAACCCTTGCCGCCACCATTGGTGAAGAAGCGGTAACGCTGGAGGATGTTTACGAGCCGTACCTGATGCAGCTGGGCTTTTTGACCCGAACGCCCCGGGGGCGCTGTGTCACGTCTTTGGCATATGAACATCTGCACATTCCTTACGATGGGCAGACACAATTCTCGCTATAATGCATAGAAAGCCTGCATTTTCGAAAGAAATTGTAAAAAAATAGTGAACAAAAGGATTGACAAGGGATTTTCCCTTGTGTATAATCCAATTTGTGGTACCACCACACATTATTACTTGACTCCGCGTTACAACCAGATGATATGGTGGGCTTTCACGGGGCAAACAAACCGAAGAGAGGTAATTCCAATGTACGAAGATAAGACTTTAGTTTGCAAAGAGTGCGGCAATGAGTTCGTGTTCACCGCCGGTGAGCAGGAGTTCTACG
>CAYVSU010000153.1:0-1029 GCA_964454215.1 uncultured Oscillospiraceae bacterium
AGGTGTTCATCACAATATTTCCTGCATTCAATATGTTCATACAGATCCTCCTTGTCTGCATTTACTCCCCAACGGCTTTATTGGTCAGCATGGTATAAATCAATTTCAAGGTGTTGGGTTTTCCCATATGGGGCTGCTTCTCGCCCAGGCACAGCACACGGGGCTGGCTCTTGTCGGAGGCGATCCAGACGGGCAGCGACTCTGTTTTGTTGGGATTGCCGGTCTTGACGAAATTGCACAGATATTCCGTCATATGATCACTCAGCTCCCGGTCTTTTTCTTTCATAGGCCGCCAGCAGTTATCCAAAGTGCCAAACCAGTACCACAGGTCACTGGAATGCCAGGCACCGCAGTCGTCGCCGGGCAGCTTGCGGTCAAAGAACCAGGTGTAACTGGGCTTTTCCTGAACCGCGCACAGGTTTTTTGCCAGCTTTTGAAGGATGGGAGGCATTAGATCCTTGCTGGTGGAACCGGCCATATAGGGAATCTTCTTGTGTTTGCCTGCAGCAGGGAGTTTCTTGTTTCTGCCTACTACAAGCCGTCCATCCACACAGGGGAGGCATCCGCCGCCCCGTACCGATTTCCTTGTCTGCTGCCAAACGGCGAAGAGTTTTTCCGGACTGATGGCTCGGAACTGGGCAAGATCCTCACAGCCCGCATTTTTCATAGCTGCCTGCCAGAAGGCATATTGTTTTTCCGCAGGGACAGCGGGAAGAAGGTTGCACATACCGCCGCCGCTGGACATAATCGCCCGTTGGAACAAGCCATCGGTCAAGGGACTTTGGCAATGCTGCTGAACGCTCATAGCACCGGCGCTCTGGCCCATAATGGTGATGTTTTTCGGATCGCCGCCAAAGGAGGAGATGTTATCCTTGACCCACTTGATCGCGGTCAGTTGGTCGTACAGGCCGTAGTTGCCGGTAATGCCTGCTTCTTCTTTTAGCTCCGGCAGGCACACAAAACCCATCGGGCCAAGGCGGTAGTTGATGGTCACGCCAATGACCCCTTTATTGGGCCACACCGGGCCGT
>CAYVSU010000154.1:0-1012 GCA_964454215.1 uncultured Oscillospiraceae bacterium
GCTGGTCGCTGAGCTGAAGGAAGCCGGCGCTGAGGCTGAGATTAAGTAATTTAATTTCAACGAAGCAATTCACAGCCGCCGGACAACCGGCGGCTGTTTCCTTTTGACAGGAGGTAATCAATGGAAGAAATCTTAAATTGGCTGGCATCCCTGATTCCAGAAAACTTCAATTATGAAAGCTTTTTCACAGCAACGGTGGTGCTTTCTGTTGGAACGATCGTATTGGGTTTGATTGGGCGTTACGCCTTTGGTAAGAAGTCTGTACTTCACGGAAGTGTTTCTTCTGTGATCGGCATCTTGTTTATTTATGCACTGGTGATCGTCGTCCACAGTACCGGAACGGAATTGGGCTTTATGCTCTCTCCCCTGCCGTTTATCAGTTTGGATGGCGAGTATTTAACAATGTTTTCCTTTATGGGACAGAACTATATAACCATTTCTGGAGAACTGCTGAATATGATCATTTTGGCAGTCGCTGTGAATCTGATCGACCGGGTAATGCCCACCGGAAAAAAGGTATTTGGCTGGCTGATCTACCGCAGTCTCTCTGTTGTGCTCGGCGTGTTGGCTTTTACCGGACTGATGATGCTTGTAAGTCACTTCCTGCCGGAAGGATTATTGACTTGGGCACCAGTGATTCTGCTGTCGCTACTGGTGTTGAGTCTGCTGCTGGGCGCGCTGAAGGTGGTTGTTGGCGCAGCACTGACGCTGATCAATCCGCTGCTTGGCGTTTTCTACACCTTCTTCTTTTCCACTGTCCTTGGAAAAATCGTCTCCAAGGCAATGCTGACCACGTTAATTATGGCGGCTCTGGTTTACGCGCTAAACCACTTTAATATTATGGTCATTTATATTGGCGCTTCCGTTCTGACCGCCTATATTCCGCTGCTGATCCTTTTGCTGATCCTGTGGTATGTGGTCGGTAAAGTGATGGTAAAATAAAAACATCCCCCACATTTGAACTGCCCCAGTTTGTGCGGACAGCACAAAAAAGCCCCTATGTAGGAAATAT